>CAYGXB010000004.1:0-29358 GCA_964353605.1 uncultured Bacteriovoracaceae bacterium | reverse complement strand
TCAAGGAGGGGGCCATGGGGGGGGGAGATCATGATGAGCGAGAAGGTGCGCGTTCGGTTGGAGTTTCTGGAATGGAAGGAGCGGAGAGGGGCAAATATAATAATGGCTGCGGAGGCGATGCATCAAAGGCGATGCAACGGATATTGTGTCAGGAGAGAAAAAGGGGCGCCACCTTGCCTGAGCGAACATGATAAAGGAAGTATGTATCCCATGGAACCATGTTTGATGCTACGGAGTTGGCCGCAAGCGCTTGGGAAAATCAGGGGGATGGATCTTAGAGGTTTCCGGGGTTGATTAATTGCCGCCGAAAAGATATGCTGTCCCGATTGTTGCTTATCCCAAAGAGGGGGTCCCCATGGAAGAGAAGAAACTCTCGGTCGGCGTCAAGCTCGGTTATGGGATCTGTGATCTAGGAGGCAATCTTTTTTTCACGGCCACGGCATTTGTGCTGCTCAATTACCTCACCGACACCGTAGGGCTGGCGGCGAGCCTCGCCGGAACAGCCCTGATGATTGGGCGGATCTGGGACGCCTTCTATGATCCTATCATCGGGTTCGTTTCCGACCGGACCGTCACCAGGTGGGGCAGACGCCGGCCCTACCTGTTCATCGGCGCGATGCCTCTCCTCGTCGCCATGATCCTGATGTTCGCCAATCCGGCGCTGTTTGCCGGTAAAGGCTTTGTGAGCGCACAGCACCAGACCTTCCTCTTCATCTATACCATCATCGTATACATCGTCCTCTGTACGGCCTATTCCACGGTGAACATCCCCTATTCCTCGATGACGCCGGAACTGACCGCTGATTTCCATGAGCGCACCTCGCTCAACGGGTACCGTTTCGGGTCTGCGGTGTTTGGAACGCTCCTGGGGGCGGGGGCGGCCCTGCCCATCGTCAATCTCTTTGCCGACAGGAATATCGGCTTCGTCGTCATGGGACTGATCTTCGGCGGCGTCATGTTCGTCACGGCCCTCATCACCGTCTTCGCGGTGCGCGAGCCCGCGATCCTGCGCCCCGCCACATCGATGGGCTTCCTCAAGACCTACCTGAAGGTCTTCAAGAACGGACCCTATATCCTGATCCTCTTAACCTATGTCCTGCACATCGCGGCCATCACCATCGTAAGCGGGATCGCGATCTATTATTTCAAGTACATCCATAAGAATGAAGCCATGACGACCATGGCGCTCCTCATCCTCCTCGTGACGGCCATGGTCTTCATCCCCGTGAGTGTTGTATTAGGCAAGCGGATCGGCAAAAAGATCATCTATGGGAGCGGGATGGTGATCATCGCGATCATGCTGATGGTCCTGTTCTTCTGGGGGCATGTGAAACCCGTCAACTTCTCGCTCGCCATGATGTTCTTCATGGGGATCGGTTTCGGGTTCACCTATGTGATGCCGTACGCCATCGTCCCCGATGCCATCGAGTACGACTATCTGCAGACCGGCGAGCGGCGGGAGGGGGCCTTCTACGGGATCTGGACCTGGGCGCTCAAGATCGGCCAGGCGCTGGCGGTCATGATCATGGGGTGGGTCCTGGGCTTCATGGGGTATGTCGCCAACATAGTGCCGCAGGCGCCGAAGGTGGAACTGGGGATCAGGCTCTTTATGGGTCCGATCGCGGCGTCCATCTTCGTCCTGGGTGCAGTGGTCCTTGCCTTCTACCCGATCAACGAGGAGCGTTATAAGGAGATCCTGGCCCAGATAAAGGTCATGGAGGCGCAGGCGCAGCAAAAGGTCTAGGCAGGTGAAAAGCTTGAACAAACCGGCACGTGCATTCTCAGTCCCCTGGGGGCGCAACAATTGCGCCCTGAGTACCAAGTCTGCCGGGCAATATCGGCAGCGCCCAGAAAGGAGGAAACGGTGGCCATACAGGTAAAGACCCAGAATATGGCATTGTTCTGTGATTATGAGAATATCGCACTCGGCGTACGGGACGCCAAGTATGTACAGTTCGATGTAAAGAAGGTCCTGGAGCGACTGCTGCTGAAGGGGAACATCATCGTGAAAAAGTCCTACTGCGACTGGGACCGCTACAAGGAATACAAACCCGTGATGCACGAGGCTTCCTTTGAGCTGATCGAGATTCCCCATGTCCGGCAATCCGGCAAAAATTCCGCCGATATCCGCATGGTCGTGGACGCCCTCGACCTGTGCTACACCAAATCGCACGTCGATACCTTCGTGATCATCAGCGGCGACTCGGATTTCTCTCCGCTGGTGAGCAAGCTCCGCGAGAACAACAAGATCGTCATCGGGGTGGGGGTGAAGAACTCGACTTCGGATCTCCTCATTGCCAATTGCGACGAGTTCATTTTTTACGACGATCTCGTGCGGGAGAGCGAGGCGAAGCGGCCGAAAAGCAGGAAGCCGCCTGCAAAAAGTACTTCGGCCGCGGCTGCAAAGTCCGCCCAGAAGGAAAGCGAGGAGGAGGAAGGCAAGAAGCAGAAGGCCCTGGATCTCGTCGTGGAAACCGTCGAGGCACTTTTCGCCGAGCGCGGCGAAGAGGACAAGATCTGGGGATCTATGGTGAAACAGGCCTTGAAACGGCGTAAGCCCGGTTTCAATGAATCCTATTATGGCTTCCGCTCCTTCAGTCGTCTCCTGGAAGAGGCCAGGGAACGCCGCCTGCTGGAGCTCGAGCACGATGAGAAATCGGGTGGGTACATTATCAAGACCGTGATCCACGAGGACTGACGGGAGGAATGCTTCGGTCACAAGCGAATCCCTCCAATCTCAAGTTCCCATTCCGCCAGAATCTTCTAGGGGGCTCGACATCCGGCGAGTCAGGTGGTCGTGGCTTTGCGCGCCGTGACTACAAACTTCTCTCCACCACCCAAGCGGTAGCTCCGATGGCAGGGGAGATGCATTGACGCCCGGATGACCAGGACAAGCAAGGAGGAATACAGCCGTAAGCGTATATAGAGGCTAAAGTAGCGGAATAGACTATCCGAGACGAACCATTGTGGAGATAAAGCCGAACCCTGACCATACGAGGGACCGTATCCTGGATGTCCTCTTGCGAACGCAGGACATCCTGACGCTCCCCACCATCGTCCAGGAGGTCCTCGATATCACGCACAACAAGAAGGCCTCGGCCAGGGACCTTACCAACATCATCGAGAACGATCCCGCCCTGACCACCAAGATCCTCTCGGTGGCAAACTCCGCTTATTACGGTTTCGTCAAGAAAGTCGCGACGATTTCCCATGCCGTGGTTGTCCTCGGCTTCCAGGAGATTCAGAACATCGCGCTGGGCATGTCGGTGGTCAAGCTCTTTGGGCGTCGGGGAACGGAGTTCACTGAGAAGCTCTGGAGCCACAGCTTTGCAGTAGGAGTGGCGACCCGCATGCTTGCTAACTTCCTCAGACTCAAGGTCGACGGCAAATATTTCGTGGGCGGGCTCCTCCACGACATCGGGAAGATCTTCCTCTGTCAATATGTACCGGATGTGTTCGACTACCTGCTTGCCACCCTGTACGATGATGAAAACATCTATACCTACCATGCCCTCGAGAGACGCTACTGCGGCATTACCCATGCCGAGATCGGCGGTCAGCTGCTGAATACATGGATGTTCCCCCAGGATATCACCGGGGCGGTTGCCCATCACCATGGACCTCAAATATCCGGGGAGGACGATACCTTTGTCGCCCTCGTCCACCTGGCCGATATCCTCTGTACCCTGAAGGGCATTTCGCCCACGCAAAAATACGCATTCCTCCCCATCAGCAAGGATATGCTCCCCGCCATCCAAAGCCAGAGGGATGATTTCTGCAACAGGGATATGATCGACCTCATGGCCCAGCTCGACCTGGAGATCGAAAAGCAGAGCAGCTTCCTCTCCGCCTTCAGGTAATCCAAATAGCACAATTTGTCCCCCCTTATGATCTTAAGGGAGCAAAGGATCCGTTGGCCAGACCGCACGCCGGTCCGATAAAAAAAGCGCGCGGACCAGGCGAAGGATGTCACGCCCTCCTGTGATTCTGGGGGTATGGACGGTGAGAGTTTTACAGGTTTTCTCCGCGCAGGACCTTTTGCAAAAGGGTATGACCTTCTGCGATGAAGAGGCCGGTGGCCGAAGCATCCTTCTCGGTGAATCTCCGCACATGGTTTGCTTGCTGCGTGCTGTCAAAGAGGAGGAACGGCACCGGCTCGGACGTATGGGTACGTTTGACGATCGGGGTCAGGTGGTCGGGCATGCAGAGGATCCTGAACGGGCTGGATTTGGCTTCCAGGCGGGCCAGGATAAAACCGAGCACTTTCTCGTCGATGTCTTCGATCGCCTTGATCTTCTCCTTGACAAGGCCGCCATGGCCCGCCTCATCGGGTGCCTCGATGTGGATATAGACCATGTCGAGTTTTGCAAGCGCATCAAGGGCTGCCTGGGCCTTGCCGGCATAATTGGTATCTATCCAGCCGGTGGCGCCGGGGACGTTGATCACCTCCATGCCCCTGAGCTTACCGAGTCCCTTGAGGAGGTCCACGGCGGATATCATCGCACCAGTCAGACCGAATTCCTCCTTCAGGGTCGGCACACGCAGGCCTTTGCCCTCGCCCCAGGGCCAGACAGCGGTTGCCGCGCGCTTTCCCAGTTTCCTGCGCGCCATATTCACCGGATGGTCCTTGAGCACTTCCATAGATGCGAAGATCATGCCCTTGAGAAGAGCGTCGTTCGGCAGGAAGGGCTCGATACGCTCCCCGATGATGTCATGCGGCGGGGTGGTTTTGAGGTCCTTGTTGTCAAAGCGATGTATGACCATGAGATGCCGGTATTCGACGCCGCGGTACACCCCAATCCCTGGATTTCGCACGAGGGTGGGTTTGAGGGCCTCGATGAGCTCGCCAGCCTCGCTCGTGGAGATGTGTCCTGAGCAGTAGTCTTCCATGACAAGCCCATTTTCATACGGAGTCAAGGTGACGAGGTTAATCCGGAAGGCGGTGTCGTCCTTGCCGAGATTCACCCCGATGCTCACCGCCTCGATGGGGGCCCTGCCCGAATAATATGTGCCGGGATCGAGACCGAGGACCGACATGTTCGCTACATCGCTCCCCGGGGGAAACCCGGGCTTGATAGTCCTTGCCAAGCCGAGCTTCCCGCTCGAAGCGAGCCTGTCCAGGTTGGGGGTGTTGGCCGCCTCGAGCGGCGTTCTGCCGCCGAGTTCTTCAAGCGGATAGTCCGCCATGCCGTCGCCGAGGAGAATGATCGTTTTCAATTCCCTGCCCCTTGAAGAATGTCCTTTTTAATCGCTCTGTCCTCCACCCGCAGGACCACGGGTTTGCCGCTGACCTCTTTCAGGGATGCGATCTCTTTCACGGCAGACTTGATGTTCGACTCCTTGGCTTCATGGGTGAGCATGACCACGGGGACATAATCGTTCGCATGTCTCCCCTTCTGGATCACCGACAGGATGCTGATATCCCTCTCCCCGAGCACACCGGCGATCTTGGCGAGCACCCCCGGCTTGTCCGTGACGTTGATCCTCAGGTAGTAGTTCGAGACGATATCGTCGATGGACATGAAACGCTTCTTCGTGCTCAGGTCCTTCCGATACCCGAGGTGCGGAATGCGACCGGCGATCCCGGTCTGGATGTTGCGGGCGATGTCCGCGATATCGCTCACCACGGCGGAGGCCGTTGGCATCATGCCCGCCCCCCGGCCATAGAAGAGGGTCGAATCAACGATATCCCCCCGTACATAGAAGGCGTTGAAGACCCCGTCCACCTTGGACAGGAGGTAGTTGAACGGGATGAGGACGGGATGGACCCTCGCCTCGACCTGGTCGCCCCTGTCTATGGCCATGGCGAGGAGCTTCACCTTGTAGCCGAGCTCGCGCGCAAAGGTGATGTCCAAAATATCGAGCTTGGATATGCCCTCCACGTACACACCCTTCATGTCCGGTGCCGTGCCGTAGGCGAGGCTCGTCAGGATGGCGAGTTTGTGCGCCGCATCGATCCCCTCGATGTCCAGGGTGGGATCCGCCTCCGCATACCCAAGTTCCTGCGCCCTGGCAAGGGCCTCCTTGAATGTCGAACCTTTCTCGGTCATCTCAGTGAGGATGAAGTTGCACGTGCCGTTCAAGATGCCGTAGATGAAGACAAAGTTGTTCGCGATGAGGGCCTCCCTGAGTGTCTTGATGATGGGGATGCCCCCGCCGACCGCCGCTTCGAAGTAGAGGTCCTTTCCATAGGACAAGGCGGCATCGAAGATGGCCCTCCCCTTGGTTGCGAGCAGGGCCTTGTTCGCGGTCACTACGTGCTTGCCCGCCTTGAGCGCGTCCAGGATGAACGTCTTCGCCGACTCAATGCCGCCGATGAGCTCGACCACGATATCTGTTTCCGGGTCATTGATGATGGCATACGCATCGGTGGTGAGCATGCCTTCCGGCAGCTTGATCCCCCTGTCCCTCGTGATGTCCAGATCCGCAATCCTTTTTAGAGTTAGGGGGAATCCCAACCGCTCTTCCAGGAGCCCCCTGTTGGTGAGCAGGGTCTTCGCCACCCCGGTGCCTATCGTGCCAAAACCGATCATGCCGATCTTAATCTCGCGCATCGTTTTCACCCCAAAACCTTTCGTATGCCTCGCACCGCCTGTCTGATTCTGTGCTCGTTCTCTACGAGCGCAAACCGCACATATTCATCCCCATATTTTCCGAAACCTATCCCGGGCGAGACCGCCACTTCGGCATGTTCGAGGAGGAATTTCGAGAATGCGAGCGATCCCATGGACCGGTACTGTTCAGGGATCTGCGTCCACACGAACATGGTGCCCTTGGGCTTCTCGATCTCCCAGCCCGCCTTCGAGAGTCCTTCGCAGAGGACATCCCGCCTGCTCTGGTACTTTTCGGCTATCTCGGCCACACAGGACTGGTCTTCGTTCAATGCGATGATGGACGCGATCTGGATGGGCTGGAAGACGCCGTAATCGAGGTAGCTCTTGATGCGGCCCAGCGCATAGATCGCCTCCCTGTTCCCGCAGGCGAAGCCGACGCGCCAGCCAGCCATGCTGTAGCTCTTGGACATGGAGAAGAACTCTACGGCGATATCCTTTGCCCCCGGCACCTCGAGGATGCTCGGTGCGGTGTAGCCGTCGAAGCAGAGATCGGCATAGGCGAAGTCGTGGATGATAAAGATGTCATGATCCTTCGCAAAGGCCACGACCTTCTCGAAGAAGTCCAGGTCAACGACCGCGGTGGTTGGGTTGTGCGGGAACGAAAGGATCATGAGCTTGGGCTGCGGCCAGGTCAACTTGGTGGCTGTGAGGAGTTCGTGGAAAAAATCCCGGTCTTTCTGGAGGGGGATGCCCCGTACGTTTCCCCCTGCCAGGACGCTTGCATAGGTATGGATGGGGTAGGTGGGGTTCGGGACAAAGACCACATCCCCGGAGGTGATCATGGAAAATACCATGTGGGCAAAGCCCTCTTTCACGCCCATGGTGGTGATGGCCTCGGTGTCCGGGTCGATGTCCACATCGAAGCGCCGTTTGTACCAGTCCGCAATGGCGAGCCTGAGTTTGTAGATGCCCTTGGATGCGGAATAGCGATGATTCTTCGGATTGCAGGACGCTTCACACACCTTCTCGATGATATGATCAGGGGTGGGGATATCGGGGTTTCCCATGCCGAGGTCGATGATGTCTTTACCCGCGTGCCGTGCCTTCATCTTCAGGACATCCACCTCGGCGAATACATACGGTGGAAGCCGGTCAATCCTCACATATTGCATCGCGTTTTATCATCTCCCATAGTTCGCTTGCCCTATACGAACTCCTGACCATCGGACCTGAAACGACATAAGGTATACCTGCCTCCTTTGCAACGCAAGCCCATGCATCGAAGTATTCCGGCTCCCAGTACCTCCGGACCTCTCGCTGGGCGCGCGAAGGTTGCAAATACTGTCCTATAGTCACGATGTCCACACCCGCCTCACATAATGCGACGATCAGGTCCCTGATTTCTTTTTCGGTTTCCCCGAGGCCGACCATGAATCCCGACTTGACCTTCACCCCTGGAGCAGTCTCTTTGGCCCATCTGAGAAGCTTGAGACTCCTTATCAGATCCGCCCCGGGCCGTATCGCCCCATAGAGAGAACCTACCGTCTCCACGTTATGGCCGAACACGTCGGGGCGGGCCTCGAGCACAGCCTCGAGCCAGCCCCTTGCCCCTGAAAAATCAGGGGTCAGGACCTCGACGGTTGCCTGCGGAAGATGCCTTTTCACCTGGCTTATTGTCGCGGCGAATGTCAATGCCCCCTTGTCCGGCCGGTCGTCCCTGGTAACCGAGGTGATGACTACATGTTTCAGACCCAACGCCCGCGCCGCTGATGCAACCTTCTGAGGCTCGTCCGGGTCGAGAGCAAGGGGTTGCCCTTTTTTCACCGCGCAGAAAGCGCAGGCCCGCGTACAGATATCGCCCAGGATGAGGAAGGTGGCATCATGCCGTGAGAAGCACTCGGCAATGTTCGGGCAACGGGCTTCTTCGCAAACCGTGGAGAGGGAGCTTTGCCTGAGCCTCAGCCGTATCTCGCGTAAACCGGAGAGATCCTTATCCCTTCTCAGCCAGATCGGGAGTCTTTTCACCTGCGGGCTTTCTTTCTCCTTCATCCTTCGCCCTGGCCTTTTGATATGCCTTGATCTCTTCCTCCCGTTCCTTGGAGAGCTTTTCGAGCTCTTTGACCCGCTCGCCGGCCAGCTTCTCTTTCGTCTCCATGTCGGATCCGGCAAGCACGTTGTAAACAAGGGACACGAAAGCGCCCAGGAGGAATGAGATGAAGAGAATCAGGTACAGAGGATACGGTCGCGTCGTATACGAGAAGAATTGGAGTGCGGCACCCTGTTGATTGGATACGCCAAAGAGTATGCCTGCCACGATGCACGCGATGAGGAGCGCAACCTTGAGGTAGATCATACAAAGGCCCCTTTTATCATTTCCAGGGTCTTCGCCATGTGCTCGGAGATCACATGGACGTCGGCGAGCACCGGCATGAAATTGGTGTCCCCCCTCCACCGGGGAACGATATGGAAGTGGATATGGTCTTCCACGCCCGCGCCCGCGATTGCCCCGATATTGAGACCAATATTGAACCCGTCGGGTTGTATGCTCACCTTGAGGGCGGTCACAAGCCCCTTCAGCATGCTAATGATCTCGGCTGATTCATGCTCGTCAAGAGCGGTGATGTCTCCAATATGCCTGAAGGGGGCTATCATGCAATGCCCGGTGGTGTAGGGGAACCTGTTCATGATGGAGAAGCAATGCCTGCCCTCCTTGATGATGAGATTGTCACCGCCCTTGGAGGCAGCGCAGAAAATGCACTCGTTATCTTTCGGTCCCAGGATATATTCAGCCCTCCATGGCGCCCAGATATTGTTCATAATGGTATGAGTTCTCCCCTCATGTTTTTGCCGTCGATCTCCATTATACCGATAGAATTTACGGTTGTAAATCTTGAGTCCAGGGGAGCCCCTGGATTGAAGAATAGGATCCCATCCTCAAACCCGGAGAATCCTTGGTGGGTATGGCCGTAGATGATGGCATCCACGTGCTCGAACGATTCCTTGATCCATGCACGTATCCCATGCGGATGGCCCCACCCATGGATGATCCCGATGCGCACATCTTCGATCTCGAGGATTCGCTTGGTGGGAAAGGCATGTTCGATCTCACGGAGGTCCATGTTCCCGGAGACGGCGATGACCTCTTTGCCCGTTGCATACAGGCAATCGAGAATAGGTAAGCTCACGACATCCCCCGCATGCACGAACATGTCAACCCCGGAGAAATACCGCTCGACGATCCGGTAGAGACGCTTGTCCGGTACGGAAAGATGTGTGTCCGAGAGCACTCCGATCCTTTTCATGATCACTTTCTCACACCACAGAATGCCGCATATTGCAAGCCTCTTTCGCTCCCCCCGCTCTCCATCTCCGAGGTCTTTGAAAGAGTCAAAAGCTCGAACCACCCAGCCCTCCTAGAGATGAAGGGATGTCGAGAGGGGGATGGGATCCTGAGACTCACCAGGACTACCCATGACTGAAGCAGTACAGAAGGGGGAAAAGCAGTTTGCTCGAAGGCTTGAATGTGGTACACTCCTTCCTGTACGTATCCCTCTCATTTGGAGGTCTTATGCAGAAGGCCGTATCTGTCCTGGATATCGTGGAGATGAAGGGCAAAGAACGCATCGTCATGGTGACCTCGTACGACTTCACCATGACGCGGATCATTGACGCCTCGGACATCGAGATCATCCTCGTCGGCGATTCCGCCGGCGTGGTCATAGCCGGGTCGGAAAACACCCTGGCCATCACGATGGATCAGATGATCTATCATACCCAATGCGTTACCGCTGCCAAACCGAAAGCCCTGGTTATCGGGGATATGCCCTTTCTCTCCTACCAGACGAGCGTGGAGGATGCGGTCAGGAATGCCGGGAGATTTCTCAAGGAGGGCGGCGCACAAGGCGTGAAGCTCGAAGGCGGCAGGCGGGTGATAGAACAGGTGAAGGCGATCGTGAAGGCCGATATCCCGGTCATGGGCCATCTCGGCCTTACACCGCAGTCCATCCATGCCTTTGGCGGGTACAAGGTGCAGGGGAGGGGGGATCATGCGGCCAAGCGGCTCATGGAGGACGCCTTGAACCTCCAGGATGCGGGCATATTCTCGATTGTGCTCGAGTGCGTGCCGGCCCCCCTTGCCAAGGAGATTACCGCGGCGCTTTCCATCCCCACCATCGGCATCGGTGCCGGGCGACTCTGCGATGGCCAGGTCCTCGTCATTCAGGACCTCCTCGGCATGTTCAAGGAATTCAAACCCAAGTTTGTCAAGCGCTATGCCGATCTGTTCGATATCATCGTAGACGCACTCGACACCTATGCGTCCGAGGTGCGGCAGGGTATCTTCCCCGATGATGAGCATTCACACCTCGAATAGGGGTTCATCATGATCGTGATCAATGAAGTGAAAGCCATGAAGTCGTATGTCAAGGCGATCAAGGCCAAGAAGCAGACGATCGCCCTCGTCCCGACCATGGGCTACCTGCACGAGGGGCATCTCCATCTCATGCACAAGGCCCGTAACCTCGCCGATCACCTCATCATCAGCATCTTCGTGAACCCCACCCAGTTCGGCCCCAACGAAGACCTCGCAAGCTATCCGCGGGACCTCGAACACGACAAGAAAATCGCGGCCCAGGCCCGCGCGGAATGCATCTTCCACCCCACCCCCGAGGAGATGTATCCCCAGGGCTACGCCACCTATGTCAATGTGGAAGGCCTATCGAGTATTCTGTGTGGGCTATCACGGCCCGCCCATTTCCAGGGCGTGGCCACCGTGTGCGCCAAGCTCTTCAACATCATCGAACCCGACGTGGCGATCTTCGGCGAGAAGGACTACCAGCAGCTCTGCGTCATCAAGCGCATGGTGGAGGACCTCAACATGAACGTGCAGATTATCGGCCACCCGATCGTGCGGGAGGATGACGGCCTTGCCATGAGCTCCCGCAATGTCTATTTGAACCCAGAAGAACGTCAGAATGCGCTCGTCCTCTACAAATCCCTGCTCCACGCCAGGGAGCTCTACCAGATCGGCCAACGCGATGCCCCCGTCGTCCGCGACGCTGTGATCAAGATGATTGAAGCTACCCTCGGCGCCATGATTGACTACATCGAGATCGTCGACCCCGATAACCTTGAGCCCCTCGCCATCATCGAGCACGGCGCGGTCGTGGCGCTGGCGGTCAGGTTCGGCAAGACCCGCCTTATCGACAATATGCTCGTCAGCGGCTGACACCACAACCCCCAATCTCACCCCCCCCTGAAGGCCAAAGGGAGCTGGGGATGGGGATTTTGCGTTGGGAGGTCAGGGGAAAAGAGAAATCATGCAGCCGTATTTATATCAGACCCCGAGCGGACAGTTCGTTTTTGATATATGCATAATAGATCGGCGCGACAATCAAGCCGGATAAGCCGAAGGCTGCCTCCATGACGAGCATGGCCAGCAGTAATTCCCAGGCGCGCGAATGGATGTGCGCCCCGATAATATAGGCGTTCAGGAAATACTCCAGCTTGTGGATGACTACCAGGAAGATGAGCGAAGCAACCGCGACCCCCAGTGAGACACTGAGACTGACCACCACGATCACCGTATTGGAGATCAGATTCCCGACCACGGGTAATAGCCCGGTTATGAACGTAATAGCCACCAGGGTTTTCGTCAGCGGCAGGTGTATATCGAACAGGGGAAGCGCGACCGCCAGGTACATCCCGGTAAAGAAGGTGTTCAGGGCTGCAATACGCGCCTGGGCGAATACGATTTGGCGAAAGGCCAAATGCAAGTGCTTGACCCGCTCCACCAGTGCACGGGAGAGGGGACGGAAATCTTCCATCGGTCTGGCTTGCATGAGAGAAATCATCGCACCCACGACCATGCCGATCAGGATAAGCGCCATGATGCGGGCGGCCTCCTTGCCTGCTAAGGGCAGGGCGCTGGCATGTTCATTCAGCCAATTGATCGCCGAGATCCTCAATTCCTCTGCGTCTTTCGGGAGATATTCCACCAGCCAGGCGGGCAACATCATCTGCGATTTTTCCAGGATCTCGGCCATCATCTTGAATAATGCGGATATGCTGCCTGAATCACTGCGGAAATAGGCGCTGATCCCCCAGATCAGAAGCGTGAGCAGGACGGCGACAACGATGGAAATGAAAGCGACAATTAAGACCTTGGCGCGCTCGCCGCTCAAACTGCCGATGTGCAGAAGCGGGGCGAGGCTATGGACCAGCGCATAGACAAGAAACCCCGCAAGAAAGGCAGGCAACAGGTGCAGCTTCAGGACAATGAGCAGAACAACGCCTGTAATCACCCATGCGGAGTATTCATACGGTGTTGGAGCGGGTTTCTCAGTAATGCCGGCCATACATCAAGGAGCATACCTGAGATGCCGTTCAATGGCAACGGGAAACAACTGCCTCCGTGATTCCCTTGCGAAAAAGTGCATAGGCATATTCAGAATTTTAATGATCACAAGGGGCCCTCTGCGATGTATAATGGTAAGTAAAACAAGGTGATCCCCATCCCGTGCCGCACCCTTGCATTGCGGATGGCCTCTTCGTGTTAAAGCCCTCTGGCGTCCGTCCAATCTGCTATCTGAATGACCAGCTTCGCCACTTCTATTGCATCAATACCCGTAACGATGATGGCTCCTTCCCTTGCAAACCCTCCTTCAGTATAGAAGAGATCCGGCAGCGTTCCCGCGTGCATGCATTTTTTTAATATGGACTCGCCAGTATCGCCCTCGCGAATCTCAAGGTGTGCGATCGAGATGCCGTGGCTCTGTATCAGCGCAACGATCTTGGGATCATACCTGATTTCCATAGCCGCCCGGATCTCAGGCTTGATCTTCCTCACCTCCAGCAGGATCAGAGCCGTATATTTCGAAGCACCCCATGCCGGGTATGCAGGGGCCGTGATCCTGCCAAACACCGCGGTGAGTCTGCCCGGGATGCCTGCGATGTCTTCTGGCGTTCTTGCATCCTTTGCGGCCATTACCAGGTTGCTCCGGATTTCGGGCAGGAGGGTATATGCCTTCTGAGAGGCAGTAAGTAGCGCCACGGCCTCCACCATCTGTCCCATCACGTAGTACCGATCGTTCTCCATCACGCGCCTCCCTCAATAAAGCAGGTTCTAGAGCAACACTTTTTGCATAAAAGAGGGGTCCGCAGCAATGGTTTTTCGGGGTATGCCTTTGGGGGGCAGTAAGGGAACATGCTCCAGGTACACGATGGTCATTTCGGCCTGTAGTATAATCTGATTTTTATCGTTTTTTCTGTAATTGGAACCTTTCCTGAAACCATGACCTGCGACTAACTTGTACAAACCAATCATCCTAACTCGGCAAAACCATAAACAGGTGCTGTTGACAATTACTTAAAACAATCTCAGGCAATTTTGTCAAATGCCAAGACCTGAAACATTTTGTTCCTAAACTGCTTTACATACCCCATTGTTTTCAATAAAATGTTTTCATGCACTATGACATCCTCATCATCGGCGGTGGCCCCGCCGGCATCTCCACAGCCCTTCACCTCGACCAATGCGCTCCTGAACTGGCCGCGCGTACGCTTGTGCTCGAAAAGGCCCATTATCCCCGTCCCAAGTTGTGCGCAGGCGCCCTTGTTGGGGATGCCGAGATCCTGCTTCAGCGTCTCGGCCTTGATGTCACCGGAATCCCGCACATGGACGCTGCCTCTGCCCACTTCGAATTCGGGGGTAAGGGGCTGGTCATGCGCGTACCAAAAAGCCACACCCTGCGCATCATCCGCCGGGAAGAGTTCGATGCCTGGCTGGCGGCAACGGCCCGCGAACGGGGCATCGCCATTACGGAAGGCATTACCGTTAAAAGAGTCACCCCTACCGCAACGGATGTGCTCGTCTCCACCGACCAGGGCGATTATCACGCTCAGGTCGTCGTTGGTGCGGACGGCTCCAACGGCATAGTTCGTCGCTGCGTGCTACCAGATATGCCTATTTACACTTCGCTTGCGCTGGAAGTAATCGCCCCTCCCAACAGCGGGGACAACCACGGCATGCAAGACGCCTACTTTGACTTTTTCCCTTTATCCGCCGGCATCGCCGGCTACACCTGGGATTTTCCCACGCAACTCAAAGGGCGGCCGATGCGCTGCTGGGGCATTTATGACAGCAACGTGCTGGCAGAGAAGATCCGTCCGCCGCTGAAAGAAACGCTGGCCGCAGAGATGGCGCTCCACGGCTTTAACCTGGACGATTATGAACTGAAAGGCCACCCCATCGGCAGGTTCCACCCGTCCAATTGTTTGGCTGTACCCCGGGTCATCCTCGCTGGCGATGCCGCTGGAGCGGATTCCATCTTCGGCGAGGGCATCAGTATGGCACTGGGCTATGGACAGGTGGCGGCACGCGCCATCAAAGACGCTTTCGACAAAAGGGATTTTTCATTTCGTGATTATGGCCGTCGCATTCTATTTAGCCCCCTCGGCCGGACACTGACCGTTCGGATGATCATCACGTATATCATCTATAACCTTCATTGGGCCTGGTTCCAGAAATTGCTTTGGTGGCGTCTCAAGCCAATCATGATCCTGGGGGCGAAGGTATTCGTGCTGAATTGGGCAAAACGCATGCAATGAGGAAAAGGGTGTCAGTCATTAAAGACCCCTGTCAATAAGATAGTTCTTCACCATCACAGAAATGTTTTCATCATTTTCTGCAGGGTCGTCCGTAGCACCAGCACCGGACGTGCTATCTCCTTTTTCTGCCGCCTGCTTTTCTTTTTCCCTGGTTACGGAAAGCTCGATCCGCACCAGTCACCCGTCTGATTCAGAACTAGGGTGTCAGGCCCGGACAATTGATAAAGTTGCACAGCGAGCACATTTTTGTCCATTAACCGGACACCATAGACGAGGAGGAGATGGTGCGGCCTGAAGCGGGGTCCTCACGCAGGGGGACCCCGCGAGGACAAAGCCATCCAGTCGGCCGAATGATCAACCACGGACATAATGTCAGCCCCGATATGTCTGGCCCTCCTGTTCCCCCTGGGGGAAGGAGGGGTGGGAGGTGAGAGGGGGCTATAATGAATCGAGGAAGCCTTTGATGAGTTCGCTCTGGGTAGAGGTGTTGGTGAGGAAGGAGTCGTGGCCGTGTTCGGAAGCTATCTCGGTATAGGAGGTGCGGACATTGAGTGCGCTGAAGAACTTGACGATCTCCCGGCCCTGGGAGGGGGGGTAGAGCCAGTCCGAGGTGAAGGTGATGACGAGGCCTTTCTTGGAGCGCATTTCCTCGATCTCGCCGCGGGCTCGGCCTTCGCCGCGGGTTCTGCCGGTGCCGCTCACCGAGGTGATAAGATCGAAGTTGTCGATGGCGTTGGTGATGTAGAGGTAGCTGTTGGCGTCGAAGCGTCTGACGAAGGCGATGCCCTGGTAGTCGAGGTAGTGTTCGATCTCGAAGGAGGGCCGGAAGATGTTCGGGGCGTGGCGGGTCTTGCGCGCGCGGCCGAATTTTTCCTGCATGAGTTTTTCGGAGAGGTAGGTGATGTGGCCGATCATGCGGGCGACCGACAAGCCCGCCTCGGGAGGGATGTCATTGTAATACCTGCCCTCGTTCCAGCGCGGATCGGCCATGATGGCGCGACGGCCCACTTCGTGGAAGGCGATCTGCTGGGCCGAGTGTTTGAGGGCCGAGGCGATACAGATGAAGGAGGCGGCCATCCTGGAGTAATCGCAGAAGAACTGCAGGGTCTGCATGCCACCCATGGAGCCGCCCGCGATAGTTTGGAGCTTATCGATCCCGAGTTGGGTCAGGAGTGTGCGCTGGACGTCGACCATATCGCGGATGGAGATGGGGGGGAAGGCGAGGCCATAGGGTATGCCGGTGGCTGGGTTGAGGGAAGCAGGCCCGGTGGTACCCTTGCAGCCGCCGAGGACATTGGTGCAGATGACGAAGTATTTGTTCGTGTCAAAGGCTTTGCCGGGGCCGATCATGGGGTCCCACCAGCCCGGCTTTTTGTCTCCGGCGTGGTAGAAGGCCGCGTGGGCGTCGCCGGAAAGCGCGTGTTCGATGAGGATGGCATTATCGCCTTTTGGGCTCAGATTCCCATAAGTTTCGTAGGCGATATCCAGGCAGGGGAGGGTGTCTCCGGACTCGAGCTTGAACGGCCGGTCGATGTGGAGGATGTGGGTTTCGACGAGGTGTACGTGCATCAGTTCCGCCTCAGCTTGAAGAGGGCCTCCTTGACCAGGAGGTCCTTGAAGAGCGGATGCTTCGTGATCCTGCCCAAGGGAAGGAAGAAGCGGGCATCCATGACCGCGATGCCCATGGTCTCGAGCGAGGAGGAGAACTCCTCCAGGGAGACGAAGCGTATCACCGGGGTGTCGTGCCAGCCGCCGGTGAGGCGAATATGGTCGCTGACCCGCCCCGTGCAGAGGACGCGCAGGCGATTGCTGATATAGCCGAAGTTCGAGATGGAGATGATGGCGAACCGGCCCACGCGCAGCATCTCTTCGATGACCTTGTACGGTTTGTGGATGACCTGGAGGGTTGCATTCAGGATCACGTAATCGAAGTTCAGGTCATCGAAGTTCGAGAGGCCCTGATCGATGTCCGCCTGATAGACGCTGATGCCCTTCTTGAGGCACGCAATGATCTTCTCCTCGGCTATCTCCACACCGATGCCGTGAACCTGCTTGTGTTTGATGAGGTTAGACAGGAGGGTGCCGTCGCCGCAGCCGAGGTCCAAAACCCGGGATCCCGGGGTGATCCACTCTGTGATGATGGCGTTGTTCTGGGCGATGATGGTGTTCATAGGGAAAAGACACAGGGGTATAAAGGCATAGAGGCACAAAGGAAAATAAAAAGACAAGGGCACATTGAATATGTTGCAGGGGCGCGGTTTGCCTCGCCTGTTCGATTGGTCTTAGGATGTGTACCTGAGATGTCATCCTGAGCGGGGCGGAGGATCTCGACCAGGAGAAACCCTTTGCTGCGCTCAGAGCGAGACTTCTTTTGTGGGGTGTATTGGGTTATGAGATCCAACAGTGGTCCTCACGGGTGCAAAGGGGAAGACCCCTTTGCACGTATCCGGGGGTATGATTACACTGACTCCACGGCCTTGACTGTCGGGACCTCGGACTTGACCATCTTCTCGATCATGGACTTTAACGTCATGGTCGCCATAGGGCAGCCGCCGCAGGCGCCTGTGAGTTTCACCTTCACAATGCCGTCATCCGTCACATCGACGAGCTCCACGTCGCCGCCGTCGCGCTGGAGATAAACCCGCGTCTTATCCAATGCCTTTTGAACCTCTTCACGCACTACCATTTGGAATTCCTCCTGTTTCGTTATTTGTTCTTTCTATAGGGTCAGAGCTATCCCATTTACAAGCTTTAGTGGGCGTGGTCAAGTCAAGTTATTCCTCATACAGCCAGATGAAGAGGTAGCGCTCCCCGGTGTCCGGGCGGATGACCACGATCAGCTTGCCCCGGTTCTCTCCGCGGGACGCCACCTGGAGCGCGTCGGTCAGGGCAGCACCGGAAGAAATCCCTGCCAGGGTTCCCTCCATTCTGGCCAGGTTGGTGCAGCCTGGCTTGCCTCCTTGTTCCCGACGGGGATAATCTTGTCGATGAGGCATACGTTGAGCACCTCGGGGATGCACCCTGCACCGATGCCTTGGATGAGGTGCGGTCCCGGTGCACCGCCCGATATGACGGAGGATTCCTGCGGTTCCATGAGCACGGCCTTGCCGATCCTATCCTTGAGCTCTAAGTAGGGTTGCATGACTCGACCTTGGCGATGATCTCACCAGGCAGGTCCTTGGCGATTCTAGCTAGCCGCACCAGCGGGGTATTGCCGATCAGGGCCGTGATGTCAGGGGCGATGCTTTTCTCCCGCTTCCGCGTCATAACACGCCCCTCTAGATACCTTCACCGGCCTCGAAGGACATCTCCTCGAGACTGCCCTGTATGATCCTGCTCCCGGGTGGGACGCTGTGTGTCAGCCACACATTGCCGCCGATCTCCGAGCCCCTTCCGATCACGATGCGCCCGAGGATAGTCGTGCCGGAGTAGATGATCACATCATCCTCGACGATGGGGTGCCGGGGGATGCCCTTGATGGGGTTCCCGTGTTCGTCAAGCGGGAAGCTCTTGGCGCCCAGCGTCACTCCCTGGTAGATGCGGACGTAATTCCCGATGATGCTGGTCTCGCCGATCACGATCCCCGTGCCGTGGTCCATGAAGAAGAACTCGCCGATGGCGGCCCCGGGGTGGATGTCGATCCCGGTCTCGGAGTGGGCCATCTCGGTGATGATCCGCGGGATGAGCGGAACACCGAGTCGGTAGAGCTCATGCGCGATGCGGTAGTTCGTGAGCGCCCTGATGCTGGGATAGCAGAATATCGTCTCGCCATGGCTCTGGGCGGCGGGATCGCCGTCGAAGGCCGCGCGCACATCGGTGGAGAGCAGATGCCGGATCATCGGGAGGGTCATGAGGAACTGGGCAGTAATCGTATGCGATCGGTCCAGGCACACCTTGTCCCACCCTTCACTGGTATCGGTATCCTCCAGGAAGCATATCCCCCGCCTGACCTGTTCTGAGAGTTGCCTGTGTACATGATCCAGGGTTGAGCCCACATAGTAGGGCATGGTCTCAAACCGCAGCTCGGATATCCCGAAGTATCCGGGGAAGAGGACGGAACGCAGGCTATCGACGATCTCGGAAAGGATCTGCACCGCAGGCATGGGGATATCGTGATTGCTCCGATGGGAGACCACCTGATAGGATTGCGGGGTGCACAGCTCCTCAACCACCCGTGTGATCACATCCTGCCCGATAAGGGCATCTTCGTTCATCGGCATGCCACACCCATCATTTTTGTAGGTTGTATACTATAGCGGTCCCCGCCTGTCAAACCCTCTTGCCCGGCGGATATCTGATTCTCTTCGCTCGGACAGGGAAAGAACGAAGGGAGTGAGGGGCGACTAATCTGGACGGTAAGGTTTGCCGAGGGAGGCAGGGGCGTTGGCGGAGAGGGCCTTGATGATGGATCGCATGAGGGGTCTCCTCCGCGCGTAGCGCGTGACGGATTCCTTTTGGACGAGATATACGAGGAGAAGGGTGAAGATCATGATGGGGAAGGGGGCGACCTGGAATACCTGGGCGGCTATGGAGGGGAAGACTCCCTGGAGGTTGATGCTGATCACCTGCAGGAAGGCGAACAGGTAGGCGCCGATGGAGGCCTTGACAGGGTCCCACCCACCGAATATGACCAGGGCCAAGGCTATCCACCCGGTTCCCTCGGCCCCTTGCGGCTGGCCCCAGCCGGGTTTCATGCACAGGGAAAAAGAGGCGCCGGCAAGGCCGACCAGGAAGCCTCCGCAGACTGCATAGCAGATCTGGACCCTGCGGGGATTGACGCCCCGCGCATAGGCGGCCCTGGGGTTTTCACCGACGGATCTGAGCACGAGTCCCGGCTGTGTTTTGTACAAGAACCACCAGGCCACGACGATCGCGGCAAGACCGAGGTAGACAGGGATGTTGTGGTTGAAGAAGATCTGGCCGAGGAAGGGGATATCCTTGCAGAGCGGGATCGGGAGGGGCCCCACCTGGGGACCCTGGAGTCTCGAATAGGGACTGCCGAGGAAGTAGGCCAGGTCCTTGGTCATGAGGGTCAGGATGAACCCGACCGCGACCTGGGACTGCTTGAGATACACGCTGAACACGGCCACGATGGCTGCCACGCAGGCCCCGACGAGGGCGGCGGCAACGAACCCGGCGAGGCTGCTCCCTGTTTGGTAGGCAATGACAAAGGCCGTCATGGCGGAGAGCAGGATAGAGCCGTCCAGGGAGAGGTTGATGAGCCCGCCCTTTTCTGTGATGGTTTCGCCCAGAGTTGCGAGGAGGATCGGGGTGGCGCCGGCAACGACGCTTGCGAGGAGTATGGTGATATCGAATCCGCTCACGCCGCTGTCCCCCTCTCCTTGAGATACATCCGCAGCGCCTGGACAGCCAAGGTTGCAAGGACCAGGCTTCCCTGGATGACCCCGCTCAACGCGGAGTCGAGCTGGAGCATCATGGGGAGCTGGATGCTCCCTACGTTCAGGCAGGCAAAAAACAGGGCTACGAGCGGGACATAGAAGATGTTGTAGTTGGAGAGCATAACGACGAGGAGAGCGAGATAGCCGTAATCGCTGGATATAGACGGGATGAGCCGGTGATACACGCCGCACACCTGGAGGCTCCCGGCCATACCCGCAAAACCGCCGGCGAAGAGCATAGCCAGGAGCATGTATCTTCCGGGTTTCAAACCGAAGAGGTAGGCGGCGAACCGGTTGTTGCCGATGGCCTTCAGATTGAGACCGATCCTGGTATAGATCAGGATGAAGGCGGTCAGAAGCACAGCCCCCAGGGCAAGACCGAACCCGACTGGGGAGATATTGAGGGCAGCCTGGTAAGGGAGCCATAACCCTTCGGGAAAGACTTCGGTCCCGCTCATGGAGGCTATACCCGGTCGTTTCCACGGGCCGAAGATGAGCCACAAGGTTGTCCCCTGGGCGACAAAGTTCATTCCGAGACCGGCGAATATTTCATGCACGCCGCCCTTGGTCTTCAGGAACCCGGCGATAAGCGCCCAGAGCGCCCCGCCGGCAATGCCTGCGAGGATGGAGAGCAGGATGGCAATCGCCGGGGTATCGCTCTGCGTCCCGAACCTCAGGGCCCAGGTGGCGAAGATCGCACCCATGGTGACCTGGCCTTCCACGCCGATATTCCAGAGGCCGATCCGGAAGGTATAGAGCAGTCCGCAGGCACAGAGGGTGAGCGGGATCCAGACCTTGATGACATAGCTGAACCTCGTCCAGGAACCAAGCGCACCCCGGAATATATGATAGTTGGCATCCAAAGGTGGGGCACCAGCAATCAGGAGGACTACCGTCGTGAAGGCGAAGACGATACCGAGCAGCAGGGTCAACTCGGCAGGATACCGGAAGAAACCCCGGATTGCTTTGTGGGCGTTGTTCATGGCATGCCGATCGACACCTTAGACCTTGCCGGCGATGGCCATGCCCAGTTCAAGGCTGTTGGTTTCTTCCGTCCGGACATCCTTGATGACCCTCCCCTCGAAAAAGACCAGGACGCGGTCGGCGGCCATGATGATCTCATCGAGTTCCGCCGAGGAGAAGAAGATGCTGGTCTTCTCCCGGCAGGAGTTATGGAGATGTTCCCAGACCCAGCGGACCGACTCCATGTCGAGACCCCGCGTGGGATGCTCGAGGACGAGGAGGACAGGGTGCTCGGGGAGGAACGAAAGGAGGAGCCTCTGCTGGTTGCCACCCGAAAGCGATTCCACCCTGGTTCCGGGTCTGCCTTTCACCTGAAATCTCCCTATGCCCTCCTCGGCTTTCTGATAGGCGTCATTCCATCGCACGAGCAATCCGCGACTATCCTTCAAGGCAAAATGTTCCATGATGGACATACCCGCTATGAGACCTTCTTCCAGGCGGGAGGCCGGGAGGAAGGTCACGCCTTCCTTTTTGAAGCGGTGGTGATCGGATCCGTGCATCCGCTTACCCCGGATGAATATCCTGCCGGAAACGGGCCGCTCCAGGCCGCTTGCGATCCGCAGGAAGACCTCCTGACCGCTTCCCCCGAGACCCGCCAGCCCGATCACCTCACCCTGCCTGATGCTGATGCTGCAGTCCGAGAGGCCAGCCCTTCCACTCGTCCCCGAAACCATTTCCATGCTGAAAATAGGCTCTCCTAGCCTAATGGCAGGCTTGGAAGGCTGCGCAGGGGGTGTTCCGAACATCATGGTAAGCAGGGCCTTGGAATCATATGGCTGTACCATCGACCCTGTCACCACGCCATTGCGCAGGACGGTCACGCAATCACAGAGGCTTAAGACCTCTTCCAGCTTGTGCGAGACGAGGATGATGCTCTTCCCTTCCTGGGCGAGTTTCCTGATGGCGCCGAAGAGGGTTTCCCGCTGCAGGCCTGATATGCCCGTGGTGGGTTCGTCGAGAATGAGCACCTCTATCCCTGTATTGAGGAGCCGGACGATCTCGAGCTGCTGCCTTTCCCCGATGGTGAGGCTGGCTACGGCTGTATCGGGCACGAGGTTGAAATTGAGCGCTTGCATGAGGATTTCAAACTGTTTCTGGAAGAAGGCCTTCTTGCTCAGCAGTCCACGGTTTTGTCCGAGCAGGAAATTCTCGAGCACGGTCAGGGGAGGAAAGTCAAGCGGGTCCTGATAGAGCATGCCGATGCCGAGCTGGGAGGCCTGAGCCGGGGTATGGTAGTCTACGGGGGAGCCATCGATGCACATGGTGCCGCTGGTCTTCTGGATGTAACCGGAGAGGATTTTCATTAGGGTGCTTTTCCCCGCCCCGTTCTCACCCAGAATGCCGCGGATTGTACCAGGTTTTATGATCAGGTCTATGCCGTTATTGGCCTTAACCTTTCCGAAATGCTTGTGGATTCCTTTGAGTTCGAGCAGCATATGTGAAGGCAAGGCAAGGCGAAGATGTTTTCTCGCGCCCTGCCTGAAGTATGCCGGGCTATTTGGCGCTGCTCTGGCCTGTCATGCCTTTGAGGAGCTTCTGCGTATACCAGATCTGTTTGTCGGTTGCCACTTCGCCGGGTTTGAGGAAGATGCTGCCGTCCTGGTATGCCAGGGGTCCCTTATAGAGGTTGATTATCCCGGATCCGAGGTCGCTCCTGAATGCAGCCAAGGCCTTCTTTGAGGAGGGAATCATGGCAGGCCCCTCGACGAAACCGACCGTGGTCTTGTTCGCGTCGTTGATGTCCTTCCAGTAGGGGCCAAGCCATATCCATTCGGACTTCCATTCGTTCTGCATGGATTTTCTGACGAGCTCGACATAGCCCGGGCCCCAGTTGAAGTAGGGGACACCCAGGCATACCGAATTATTCCCGCAGGCCCCGACATAGTCGTAGGGGATCGCCCAGACCTTTTTACCCTTCTTTGCCTCCTGGCTGGCCACCGTCACGGCCTCGGTGGTATCGATGCCGGAGACGACGACATCGTAGCCGCTGTTGAAGAAATTCTGCCCAACCTGGGTGGGATCGGCAGTGACGCCCGGGATATTGAACCAGAAGCCGATCCATTTCACATCGAACTTGAGGTCATTCGGATTTTTCTTGAGGACCTTTTGCCAGGCATAGCGTGCGCCGAGATAGCAGGAGTTGGCGAGCCGCTTCGTCTCCTCGTTTTCCAATGGGCCCAGGTATCCGATCTTGCCGGTCTTGGTGGTGAGAGCCGCGACGAAACCCGCCATCATCTTACCGTATTCCATGCGGCCAAAGAGGTTGACGAGGTTCTTCGGCGCCTTGCCGGTGAGGACATCGTCGCCCGAGATGTGCACAAAGTGGATATCCAGATGTTGTGCCGCAGCCTCGCGGATGCCATCCTTCATGTCATCCGAGTTGGCGATGATGAGCTTGGCTCCCTTCTCCACGAGCTCATCGACGAGCTGCGGGATGGTCACTCCCTTCCTGTCGGCGGGGTTGACCTTATCGATATAGATCATCTTGGTGCCGGGGATGATCTTCTCGACGTATTGACCACCCTCATAGTGCGCCTGGCTGTAGCCGTGATCGTTATACGGACCCACAAGGAGCAGTCCGAAAGTGAACGGTCTCTCCGCCGCCGTAGCAAGATTGGCCAAGGGCAGGCAGAAGAGGGAAAAGACGACTAGAAACGCTAAAAATGATTTTCTCAGCATATGTTCCTCCCTGCATGGAAATTCCCGATCACCATGAACCTTATAATGTACTTATAGATAGACATGGCACCACAGGTCAAGAGAAAGATATCGATGCCCAAGCGAGAGGTTATTCGCTCCGCTTCCCCAGGGGAAAATGGATGTGGTGATTACCCTAGAGGCTCCCGTCCGGCTCGGAGAGGATGTTTTTCACATCAAAGACGATGCCGTCCTGGGCTATGAATTGCTTGAGGTCCATGTGCCTGAACTGTGCATGGGCCACGGCCAGGACTATACCTTCATACCTTCCGAGCGTTTCCGGAGCGGCGAGCAGTTCTATCCCATATGCGTGCCGTACCTCCCAAGGGTCCGCCAGCGGATCATAGACTTGCACGCTGCAGCCGAAGTCCATCAATTCGCGGATTACATCGATCACCTTGGAGTTCCTGATGTCCGGACAGTTCTCTTTGAAGGTGATGCCGAGGACGAGGATGTTCGCAGTGGTGATCTTATGGGATTTCTTGATGAGGAGCTTGATCACCTGGTTGGCCACATATGGTCCCATGCTGTCATTGAGCCTTCGGCCCGCAAGGATGATCTGAGGGATATATCCCAGGCCCTCGGCCTTGTGGGTGAGATAATAGGGATCGACTCCGATGCAGTGGCCGCCGACTAGGCCCGGCTCGAAGGGGAGGAAATTCCACTTGGTCCGCGCAGCCGCGAGAACATCCTTGGTCCGGATGCCCATGCGCGCGAAGATCATGGAGAGTTCGTTGATGAAGGCGATGTTGATGTCGCGCTGGGCATTCTCGATGACCTTGGCCGCCTCGGCGACCTTGATAGATGGCGCCTTGTGAGTGCCGGCCTGGATGATGGTCTTGTAGAGGCTATCGATGGTCTCGGCTACCTCCGGTGTTGATCCCGAGGTGACCTTTTGTATCTGCGGCAGCCTGTGGGTCTTGTCGCCGGGATTGATCCTCTCCGGGCTGTAGCCGCAGAAGAAGTCCTGGTTGAACATAAGGCCGGAGGTCTTTTCGAGTACGGGCACACAGTCTTCCTCGGTGCATCCCGGATAGACGGTCGATTCATAGATCACAATATTCCCTTTTTCCAGCACGCTCCCGACGGTTTCGCTTGCCTTGAGGAGGAGGGATATGTCCGGCCGGTTGTACCGGTCGATGGGGGTGGGGACGGTGACGATATAGGTATTGCATTCCCGGAGATCGCGGGGATTCGCTGTGAACGCGAGGCGCTGTGCAGGTGTGAACTCCTCCATGCTGATTTCCCGCGTCCTGTCATGATGTTTTTGGAGCTCGGCAATCCTGGTAGCGTTGACGTCGAATCCCAAGGTGGGGAAGAACTTTCCGAATTCCACCGCCAGCGGCAATCCCACGTAGCCCAGACCAATGATCGCAAGCCTATGCTCCATCATCCCTCCAGAGAATAAAATTCACCCGTTACTACCACACGTTCTCCACCATGCCAATGCACCTTTGGGGGGCTCGACGCTTACCGTACAGAAAATCTATAGCGGGTTGTCTGTGTGTATGTTTGACCAGGAGAGAGGGTTGTCGAAGGGAATTCCGGTCTGTTCGGTGAATCGGGGAAATGCTGGGCCTCCAGGCAGAGACCACTGCATTTCTTATAGATCCTGCCCTTCTTTCCGGCTATACCGTCCAGGAAATTGCCGGAATAGAATTGGATACCAGGCTCGGTGGTCGACACTTCCAACACCCTGCCCGAAATCGGCTCGTATACCTGGGCGGCCAGCTTCAGAGAACCATCATGGCCTTTCGCCATCCAAGTATGATCATAGCCTCCAGCGCAGATCAGCTGATCATAAAACTCTCCAATTCTTGCACCAACGGGTGTTGGGTGGGTAAAGTCCATAGGGGTGCCTTGTACCAGCCTCATCTCGCCTGTGGGTATGAGCGTATCATCCACAGGGAGAAAGACGTCCGCATGCAGGCATATCTCATGCCCCAGAATATCCTTTGATCCGGCGAGGTTGAAATAAGCGTGGTTCGTGAGATTAATGATGGTCGGCCTGTCCGTCTCAGCGTGGTACTCTATCTTCAGCGCATCGTTCCTCGATAGGGTATAGATGACTTTCACGCGCAGATTTCCCGGATAGCCCTCCTCGCCATCTTTGCTGAGATAGGTGAGATCGAGGGCCGCCCCATCTTCGGATAAACGCGCATGGGCCTCCCAGACGACCTTGTGAAAGCCTTTCAAACCACCATGGAGGTGATTCTCCCCGTTGTTTTTGGCCAGGATGTACGGGATACCCTGGAGGGTAAACCTTCCTTGTGCAATGCGGTTGGCATAGCGGCCGATGATGCTGCCGAAATAGGAGGTGTCGTTCAGATATCCGTCCAGGGTATCGTATCCGAGTACGACATCGCCCGACATCCCCTGTCGGTCTGGCGTCAGGATTGAGACGATGGCGCCGCCGTAGTTCGTTATGCACACCTCCACCCCCGCGATATTTTTTAGGGTGAAAAGGAATACCGGTATACCATCCGGGAGGGTGCCGAAGGGGATCTTCTCTATGTCCATGCCTTGCAAGACTATAGCCCGATGTGCTCGGTGCGCCGGTTCTTCGAACGGCAGTTTGCGATAGCGCAAACATCAGCGATGATGTTGAATATATTTCGCATAGCCTTCCTCCCGAAAGAAGAGGTCTCAGTCTGAAACATGAGGTTTAATCCGAGATCGCCGAGGCCATAGCCCACCTTCATCGAAAGCGGGACGCGTTCAGTCAACATGTCAGCACTCCGTGCCTTCTCCCTCCTACAATTTAAAGGCGGCCTTGAGCTTAAGGGCCTCCTCGGACCGCCCCTGGATCTTGAGTTTGCCCTGGATGAACGCTGTCTCCACCCGCTTCTTCTTAAGCAGGATCGCCGACCAGGTGCCGGCCGAAGTGGCGATGGTGAAAACGGCATCGTCCGGGAGTGATCCCTCGATGATCTCGGCCTTGCCGTCTGCCACCCGCAGGGTGAATTTCATCTCCGGAGCCGTGCCCTCGGCGGTGAGCTGCAGGCCCATGACCGTGGACCAACTTTCGACCGCGGAGGGATCGAAGTGTTGCAAGAGATCGAAAGTGAGATCATGCGCCTGGTTTGCATACTGGGCCATGTTTTCTGCAAGGCCGAGGCGTTCAAGGATGCCCTTCTTGGACCGCTTGGTTCGCGTATGCTTGAGTCGCTTTCCCATGGCATAGAAAGCCGGAAATGCGGCATCCAACTCGTCGAGGTAGACCTCGCGGTGGAACCGGTTGGCCTTCTGGATGGCGAGCGAGAACTTCAGGACATACCGCCCTTCCGCGCCTGAGAGACGTGCGGACTCGTTCCCGAGGATTGCATCGATGAAGTTTTTGGTGGAGCCCTTGAAACCCTCCCCCCAGTCATCTTCGCAATCGAAGTGCCGCCATGTGCCGTTGAAGAGGCTCACGGCCGGACCTTCCTTCACGTTGCCCGTGCAGCGGTTGATCAGGATAACCCCTTTTGTCCCTGAGATCTCGATCCATTCGTCATTCCCATAATATTTCGAAGGAATGAAGAGCTCGGGCGCGTGGCAATAATCGCATATCCCGTATTGCATGCCATCCTGGTATTTCCACATGATGGTTGCGGGGCTATCGATGATATCGTCGATGTAATCGATCCAGGCCGCCACCCGCTCGATATCGCCGAGGAGGAACCAGGCCGTGGCCCAGAGGTGATGGCCGTGGTCGAAGGTCTGGAGGCCTCTCCCTTCCTGGCTCTCCTTGACGCGCCAGGCCCAAGAGGTGGAGGGGACCTCCCATCCGCCCGAGCCTCCGCTCAAGAGCTTGAGGCGGATATTAATGGGCGTACCGATCTGGCCCTCCCCGATCATCTTCTTGGCAAGCAGGATTGGGGGATAGAAGACATAGTTGTCCGAGACCTTGAATATCTTTCCAGCCTTCTTGGCCGCAGCGATCATCCGGTCCGCATCTGCGAGCGTGTTGGCCATTGGCTTCTGGACAGCGACATGCCTGCCTGCCTCCAAGGCTTTGACCGTCATCTCCGCGTGCAGCATCGTGGGGGTCAGGATCTCGACCGCATCGACATCCTGGTCAGCGAGGAGCCTGTTGAAATCTGTGTAATGGCGTTCTGCTCCCCACTCCTGCTTCCTCTTGAGGGCAAGCTCTTCATTGATATCGCATACGGCAACGATCTTTGCGTCCCTATTCCCGATATAGCCCGGGTAATGGACATCTGCTATTCTCCCGAGACCTGCTATTGCCACCTTGATCATCGCATCCTCCTATAATCCGAGGCGGTGGTGCTCCGCCTGCACCCGCTCGCACCAATTCCCCACGTTCCAGTCGCCAAACACACCCATGCCGGCGCGTTCGTCGGATCCGGAATAAACGGGAACATGCACGAGCGCAATCCCATCATGCGCCCTTGTCTGCGCGAGCGCATCCTTTAACTCCTTAACCGAACACCCTCCCCATATGCCCTTTATTCCCGCGATGGCATTCGCCATGGCCACATAGTCGACGCTCACCGCGTCGTTCGTCTTGTAATCAGTGCCATACTGGGCATACTGGAGACCGCTGATTGCGGCCATCCTGCGGTTGTCAAAGACAACGATGCAGCCCCTTGCCCTATGTTCAACCCCGTCGATGAGGATTTGCGGGTTCATCATGAAACTCCCGTCGCCGCAGAACGCGACAGGGTAGATATCCGACATACTTGATACGAGGACAGCCGAAGCGGCGAATCCCATGTAGGAGGATCCGGTATCGGTCAGTGTCTGATATTCATGCTCATCCTGAACGATCTGGAAGCCGTTGGCCTGGACATCCCCGGCATCGAATATCTTGACGGCACCGATGGCATCGGCAAAGTCGCACACGGTTTTGATCGCCACGGGCTGGGTGAGGATCTCCCGCTTCCAGACCTCGTCGTACAACGGAGGACAGGAATAGCGCTCTTGCTTGAACGCCTCCCATTCTTCCCGCTTGGCACGCAGCACACGCATCCACTCCGACCGAACCGCAGCGGGGATGAATCCTTCGGCCTTGAGATACTCGATCCATCTCTTCAGGTTGAGCCTGGCATCCCCGACGATAGGGATGGAACGGT
>CAYGXB010000003.1:0-31909 GCA_964353605.1 uncultured Bacteriovoracaceae bacterium | reverse complement strand
GGGGGGATTGATAGCATTTGCCTTATTTCACGACCCGGCGCGCATCTCTTCCTGGTAGCCGGTGATGGTTGCCAGCACGATGCGGTCGAAAAACAGGCCGACATTGTAGTTCAAATCGAAGAGGTCCTGCTGCTCATACCCCGATGCAAACGTTTTGCTTTCGACGATGAACTTCCATATCCTGCGCTTGATAAGCATGAGCGCCATGACGACCTCCTCCAGGGGAATACCTTCCTGGCGACGCTCGCGACCAAGCCCCCGGTAATAGGCGAAGAGCGTGTCCTTGGGCTTGGTCTTCGATAGCCAGTTTCCAAGTCGCGTGTAAACATTGAAGAGCACCTTGTGCACCCTCGCATACAGAACTTCGTCCGGCAGATCACGATAATGCATGGTCTCTTTGCGTGTCCTGAATTCCTGCACGAGATCCTTCGTGAGTGTATCTGCATGCTTCTCGATGAGGCCAAGAAAGGTCTGGGTTATCATACATCCTCCTTTGTAAACAGGGTGCACTGCCGCGATAAACTGTAATATTCTTAAGGATGGTTGTCAATATAAGACTGACAGAGGCACGGCATATCGAGCCCTTGCGTGAGCATGATCGATCATCATGCGTCCCACACCACGGGTTATAAAACGGGTGACAGTAAGGCAATGAAATGCTATCTTCAGTGCTTATGATCAAGGAACAGGAGGTTTATGATGATATCGTATGGTCTGGAAGGAAGGGTGGCGCTGGTGACGGGGGGCAGCCGGGGCATCGGGCTCGAGACCGCCAGGGCGCTCCTTGAGCAGCAGGCGCGGGTGGCCATCTGCGCGCGCAAGCAGGAAGGACTCGATGCGGCGACAGCAGCTTTGGGCGGCGGGAAAAGCCTTCTGGCCGTCCAGGCGCACATCGCCAACGAAGCTGATGTGGAGCGTATGTTCGACGCCGTTCTGGAGCGTTTTGGAAGGCTCGACGTGCTTATCAACAACGTGGGCATGAACCTCTTGACCGCCTCGGTACCCGAAACCGATCTCGCCCTGTGGCAGAAGATCATCGATACGAATCTGAACGGGACTTTCCTCGTTTCTAGGAGGGCCGCAAAGATCATGAAGTCCCAGGGTGGGGGGCGGATCGTCAACATCTCCTCGATCGCAGGCCGCAAGGCATCCCCCGGTATGGGCATCTACGGTATCGCCAAAGCCGCCGTCGAGATGCTGACCAGGGTCCTGGCCAGCGAACTGGCCCCGTTCAAGATCATGGTCAACGCGGTAGCGCCCGCCATGGTGCGTACCGATTTTTCCAAACCATTCTGGTCGAACAAAGAGATCCACGACCAGGTCGTCAAGGGTATCCCCCTGGGCCGGATCGCCGAGCCGATGGAAATCGTGTATCCTGTGCTCTTCCTCGCCTCGGATGCAGCGAGTTTCATCACGGGCCAGACTCTCGTGGTGGACGGAGGGGCCACCGCCATCTAGATGCGATGAACACCGCGGGCATCGATATCGGGTCGATCACCACCAAGGCGGCCATCCTGAGAGATGGCACGGTACTGGGCACCAGGGTGTCTTTCACCGGCTATAACGCTGAGTTTGCCGGACGAAGGATTTTCGACGAGATCCTGACAGACTTGGGCCTGGATGCCACGGACATAACCAAGGTCATTGCGACCGGCTACGGCCGCAACGCGGCGAAGTTCGCCGACAAGGCTGTGACCGAGATCATCTGCCACGGGGTCGGCGCACATCACCTCAACCCCCAGGTGCGGTCGGTCATCGACATTGGGGGGCAGGACAGCAAGGTCATCGTGGTGGATGCTGCCGGCAAGGTGAAGGACTTCGTCATGAATGACAAATGCGCCGCCGGGACCGGCCGTTTCCTTGAGGTCATGGCCAGGGCGCTTGAAGTCGAGCTCGACAATTTCGGCGCTCTGTCCCTCAAGGCCGACAACCCGGCCAAGATCAGCAGTCTCTGCACGGTGTTTGCCGAATCAGAGGTGATCTCGCTGATCGCCAAGGGCGAAAACCGGGAGAATATCATCGCCGGTATCCATGACGCGGTCGCTTCCCGTGTAGCTGCTCTGGCGAATAGGTTGGGGGTCAAGGCTCCCATCATGATGACCGGCGGGGTGGCAAAGAACAGTGGCGTGGTCAAGGCCATGGAGAGCAGACTGGGACCCATTCAGGTCCTGCATGAGGCCCAAGTTAACGGTGCCATCGGCGCAGCGGTTTTGGCAATGGGATTGTAAAAAAAGCACAAATGCCCAAAGGCACAAAGTTGCACAGGATAATGATAAGGGGCGACTGTCGGTTGCCCTGATTGAGAACGAGGAGGCAGGGCGGTGGCAGCGGATGAAAATATAAGGCAAGTGTTGGGAAAAGGCATCTGGCAGGCCACAACCCTGGTAATCATCGGCATTATCTTTGGACTGGCTGTCAACGCACTGCGGCTCGACGGCCTGCCACTCTTCACCCGCGCTGGCTCTTCTCAGACCGGTATAAAGCCGATAGAAAAAATCTCTCTGCCGGATGTCTTCCAGCTCTATACCCGCAAAAAGGTTGTCTTTGTGGATACTCGCGACCCGTACGACTTTGCCCAGGGCCATATCCCCAGGGCCCTCAACATTCAGCCCGGTACGACCGGAGCAATGATCGATGCGCTCAGATCATCTCAGGGAAAACCGATCATAACCTACTGCAGCGGGCCCGACTGCCCGCTCGCGGAAAAACTCGCCCAGGAGCTGAAGACCCTGGGCATTTCAGATGTCAAGGTTATGACCGAGGGCTGGTACGCCTGGCAGAACTCCGGCTATCCGGTGGAGGGGAATCCATGAGTCAGATGAAAGCCATTTCCCTCGTTGCCCGACTCCTCATCGGCGTCACATTCCTCTACGCCGGGATCGTCCATATCGCCGATCCGTCCGGCTTCGCCCAGGCCATTGCGGCCTACCGTATCCTACCCGCCTGGGCGATCAACCCCCTGGCCGTCAGCATGCCCTGGGTCGAAGCCCTCACCGGCCTGAGCCTCGTCGGGGGCCGAAAAACGAGCGGGGCTTCCCTGCTAGCCTCACTCATGCTGACCGTCTTCGCGGCTGCCCTGACCGCCAGCCTCATGCGCGGCCTGGATATCTCCTGCGGCTGCTTCACCACCGCGCCCGAGGCGGAGAAAATCACCTGGTGGTACCTCCTGCGCGATATCGCGCTTTTGACTGTCTCCATCGCCATTTTCTCCCTGGAGGCATACTTATCTTCTTCGCCCCCTGAATCCCAGGATCCCGCGACTAAGCTAAAACCCTGACATCTTGACAAGCTCATCCCCTGACCATTGCCCCGCGACTCTCTAGAATTTCTTTGGATAGCGAAATTGGACAAACGATGGTTGTCCGAGGATGATAGACTTAAGGATTTGGAGGGCGTAGAGGTCGGAGAGAGGGCGGACAGGACATTGGGCTTTTAAAACAGGGCATTGGATTGCAATTTGCGCTTGCCAAATTACAGCTTTTAGCGTAACATGTTACCGCAAATGGACCCTGAGAACCTCTTATCGCGTGCGTTTTGCATGAAAGGTGTGGCCGTCGACCTGCCCTTCGTCAAGTTCAGATACCTCAAGGTGCAAGGCGAGGTCAGCGGTCAGGCTGCCCAGCGAAGGAAGGTCGAAAGCGTCTCCGCCAAGCAAGAGGAGCGCAGGTCGCTCTCCCGGGTCCGGATGGAGTTCCTGCCGCCCCCTGCAATAAAGAATCTCGGACTCGACCCGATGGTATCGCGCGCCTCTGTCATCCATGAGCTGGCCTACGGCCGCATGGAAGATGCATTGCTTTTGCCACGGCTTGATGCGGGATACGCAGCGCAGGATGCGTATCAGTCGCACCAGCTGGATGTTTTCGTATAAGAGACAGGAGGTTTTTTCATGATCGGCATTGTTTCCAATCCTGTATTCATGGACCATGATACCGGCTCATATCACCCGGAAACCCCCGTACGGATCCAGTATCTCCATACCCTCTTCTGTGATCCCGATCCGCAAATCCACATGGTGGAGCCGGTAAAGGCCGCTGTCGATGATATCCTGCTCAATCATCACCGGGCCTATATCGACTTGGTCAAACGGGCCTGCGAGGCCGGCAGCGGCCACCTCGACCCCGACACGGCCTATTCCGCGGAATCCTATGCAACGGCGCTGCTGGCGGCGGGCAGCCTTATAAGGCTGTGTGAGATGGCAATCGAAGGCGAGATCACCTCGGGCTTCGCCTTCGTCAGGCCACCGGGACATCACTCTGTCTACGAACGGGCGATGGGCTTCTGTCTCTTTAACAACGTCGCCATTGCCGCGCGTAAGGCCAGGGAAACCTTCGGCATCCAAAAGGTACTCATCATAGACTTCGACGTCCATCACGGCAACGGAACGCAGGACAGCTTCTATCGCGATGACAGCGTCCTCTACTTCTCCACGCACCAGTACCCCTTCTATCCCGGCACCGGGAGCCTCTATGAGAAGGGAGAAGCAGTGGGTGAGGGTTTCACGGTGAATTGCCCCCTCGGGTATGGAAAGACAGACGGCCAGTACATGTCCATCTACCGCTATGTCCTCTCCCCTATCATCCAGGCTTTCAAGCCCGGTCTCATCCTCGTCTCCGCCGGTTTCGACGCCCATGCCATGGACCCCATCGGGGGTATGCAGCTCTCATCCGCGTGCTATGGTGCCATTGCAGGGGTGATCAGACAGGCGGCGGAATTAGTTGGGGCGCCCGTTGTATACACCCTGGAAGGTGGCTATAACCTCGAGGCTCAGCGGGAATCGGCAGCCCATATTATCAGGGTCCTCAAGGGCGAGAACATGCCGGATATCACCCCCGTGGCATGGCCGGAAATCGACAACATCATGGATGCGCATGCTGATAAATGGCCGATATAGGTGGTAAAATGTAAAGTTTCTCTTCCGCTCTGCCGAAATGCCTCATATGCTTGAAGCAAAGCCCATTGAGGCAGTGGCGGTCAAGGAATATCAGGCTGGCGAGATCATCGTCCGCGAAGGCGATCCCAATGAATATTTCTATGTAATCCTCCAGGGCGAAGTCCAGATATTCCAGCTTGACAAGCCGATACGCATCCTCTCCGACCGGGACGTCTTCGGGCTTGAAAACTACTACCGCGGAATTCCCTACAGCACAATGGCCAGGGCCCTGAAACTCTCACGGGTAGCCACCTACCAGAGTGACCTCATCGAGGAGATCGCCTATTCGAAGCCCTCTCTCATCACCATGATCCTCAAGTCTGCCTACATGCAACTCGAGCAGACGACTTCCATCGCCGAGGCCAATATACCCTACAGTGAAACCATCAACCTTGACATCAGGGAATATGGCAATAGGGATGTGATCATCGCCGAAGGCACCTACGGCACCGAGATCTATAAGCTCTACCAGACGGAGGGCGGTCTCGAAGTCTTGAAGAAGGGGGTCAAGATCGGCCTCATCACCAAGCCCGGCGAATACTTCGGCGAGATGAGCTTCATCCTCAACGAGACCAGAAGCGCGACCATCCGCTCGATCGGAAAGAGCGTCATCGAGGTGATCCCGGTTCAGGAAGGCGGCCTTGAGAAAATTATCCATGAGAACCCGGATATCGCTGACAAGATCATCACCGGGTTGGCCCAGCGACTCAAACAGGCCAACCTCATGCTCGTGAAGTAAGGATAGTTCTCAGAAAAACTCAAACCCTCCATCGCCTCTGGATCTTCAGGGGAGCTCGACATCCAGCAGTCTTGTTGAAGTATGGGCTGAAGCGCTATACACTGCAGTTGTCGACGGATCTTTTGTGCCTTGAAAACACGAGTATTCGGAGGGGATTCAGATCTTACGGCTCCACTCTTCACTGAATGGTTGCTGCCAACCGATAATATTGCTATGCATACCTCGGCACGGTGTTTCGCCCTGATCTTGTTGGAGCGCCATTTGAGGAGGATGGTATATGGAGAAGAGCTGCATTGTCGTGGCCCTCGACGGGCTGTCCGATCGCTCCTGTGTCGAGCTCGGTCATCGGACGCCCCTGCAGGCAGCCATGATGCCCAATCTTGACGACATAGCCGCTCGCGGTTCATCCGGGCTGTATCATGCGCTCTGCCCATGGGTCATGGCACCGGCAGAGGCTGCCCATTTCATCATGTTGGGCTATGTCCCGGATGAATTTCCCGGAAGGGGCTACGTGGAAGCACTTAGTGAGGGAATACCTTTTACGGACGAGGACGTGGTGTTCATTGCCAGTCTGGTCAAGGTGAGCAGGTCCGGGAGCACCCTAGTTGTGGACCAATGGTGGCCGGAGTGTAGCCCGGAAGAACTCAAAACCGTTTGTGATGCCATAGAAACTTATAAAGACAACTATGGGACTGTAAAATTCTACAAGACTCGCAGAGGAGGCATCGCAGTAGCAAAAGGGGAAGTTTCTTCCAAGGTCTGTGACGCAGACCCGTGCATTCCCGGTATGCCGGTCGTCAGAGTTGAGCCCTTGGGACCGTATGCGCATAACCCCGCAGCAATCCGGTGCGCCAATCTGATGAATGCCTACCTCCGACATGCCTTTTTCCGGCTCTCTTCCCATCCGGTAAATGTGAAGCGCGTGATGGAAGGGAAATCCCCGCTCAATGGCATAGTGACCTGGGGAGCGGGGCAGATGCAGAGCGTCATGCCGTTTGCAGAGAAGTGGGGGCTGCATGCCCTGGGCATTGCCAACGGCGGGGCGATGCAGGGGGTCTACAAGGCCGCTGGCATAATGGCCCAAGGCCTTCCGGAAGAGCCTCGGCCAGAAGAGGAGATGGCCCTGAAATTGGATAGAGCTCTGCAATCGATCAAGGACTATGAACTGGTCTACCTCCATTCCGATGTCCTGGAACGGGCATCACGGTTAAAAGACCCGCTGGCAAAGGTGCAGGTCCTGGAGGCCGTGGACAGGGGGTTTGCCAGCTTCGTGCACGAACTCGAATCCCGTCCTGATATCATTGCCGTTATCGTCGGCGGACCCGCCGCCCTCTCCACGGGATCCCGTCTCTCTTCCGGCGAGCCATCCCCCTTGGTCATTGCCGGGGACGGTTTGTGGAGGGATGGAGGGCAGGGGTTCGATGAGGTACATTGCTCCAGAGGCTGTCTCGGGAGGGTGAGCGGTACGCAGCTCATGCAGATATTGCTATCGCTTCTCGGCCGAAGTCGGCTCTGGGGCCGAAGGGATATCCCCCTTGATCTGCCGCATTATCCGGGTGTGAGGAAACCGCTGCTGCTTGACTAGGAATGCGGATTACAGGGGGTATTCCATGAGCACGAGGGTTTCTGGACTACCCGAGCCAAATCGGCTTCGAGATCCGGGGCCTGGGATTTGACCTAACTCGGTCTTATCTCGTTGGCGATCATGACGACATGCCATGTTTTTTCATCGGGAGCCTTGATGGTGATAAGTCTGTCAGTGCATGCCGCCGGTTAGATTGAGCATGACGGAACCGGTGATGATCAGCAGGATTCCACCCATCTTCATGAGCGTTACCTGCTCCCGGAAAAAGACGATACCGATGGTCGCGATCAGTGCCGTTCCGACACCGGACCAGACCGCATACGCGATGCCCACCTCAATCTTCTTCAGGACTATGGAGAGTAGTGCGATGGCCAAGAGGTAAAAGATGAACATGAGGAAGACGGGAACGAGCCTGGTCAAGCCTTGCGATAATTTCATACAGGTTGTGCCGATAACTTCCAAGAGAATTGCCCCGATCAACAATAACCAACTCAATTGCTACCCCCTCTGCTTTTTATACTCAGTTGCAATCAAACCCTGCTAATAGAAGTTCAGCCTCTCCAACCATCCTTGATATTAAAGAGGACCATGGATGTCTTGCCCCCCCCTGAAGATTCAGAGGGACCGGGGGTATAACCTTTTTTTCTCCCCCAGTACGCATGCATGAGTCGCAGGAGGTGGGCGATATCGTCGATGCGGTTATAGATCCGTATGCCCTGTCCATTGAGGTCCCATACCGCCTGGCTCTCCCAGGGGGAAAAGTGGTTGCCGATAAGGACGGGTATGCCGCTCTCCTGCTCAAGGGCGTTGTACCCCCCCATCACCCTTTTCTGGATTTCGAGATAAAATACCATCTCCGGCGGGGTTTCAGCGCTCTGCATTCCGGGAGAGCCGATGCCGTGGAGGATGAGGGCGTCCACCTCACCGGACAGGGCTATAGCCCTGCCGATGGCGATCATGCTTTCGGGGTCCAGGAAGAGCGCGGAGGCACCGACATCGACGGGGTTCCGGGTCGATGCCCGGACAGGCATGCCGACTGCTCTCAATTTAACCTGCAGGCTCGGGCTGAACTCTATGACCGAAAGTCCCTGTTCTTCTAGGGCGTCGGTGAGGACGACCCCCCATGATCCGCCCATGGTGACGATGCCGACCCTATTGTCCTTCATGGGTGGCCGTTCAACGAGGGCGTGGCCTAAGGGAAGGAGGATCTCCATGGTGGGGGAGACGATGATGCCCAATTGGGTGAGGAGGCCCTGAAAGAGCTCGCGCCTGCCTGCAAGTGCGCCGGTATGGCTGCTTGCCGCGCGCGCACCGCCGCGGGTCTTCCCGGCCTTGAAGGCGATTACCGGTTTGCGGGACGTGACCTGACGCGCGACCTCCATGAAGCGTCTCCCGTCGCGGATCGTTTCAAGGTACATGAGGATTGCCTGTACTTCCGGGTCTTGGCCGAAATGTTCGAGAAAGTCTGTGATGGTGAGATCGCATTCGTTGCCCGTATGGATGAATTTCCCGACACCCATGCCGCGAGAGAAACCCGAGGCGAGGAGTTCATAGAAAGCATAACCGCCCTGACAGACGGCGGCAAGATTCGTGGGCCGGAGGTGGTCAGAAGGGGAAGCCGCAGCGTTGAACCCCACATGGAGGTTAAACGTGCCGCTGATGTTCGGACCCAAGATGCGCATTCCGTAGGTGTGGGCAAGGGCAGCCAGGTGCTTTTCCTTCTCCTTGCCTTCTTGGATGGCTTCCCCATATCCGGCGGTGATGAGCGTGATGCCTTTCACCTGTTTCTGACCGCATGCGAGCAGCACTTCTTCCACGTGCTCTTCCGGTATGGTAAAGACAGCCAGATCGACGGGTTCCGGGATGTCCTTGACATCCTTGAAGGCAGGGATGCCGTATACCTCGGCGGCCTTGTGGTTTACGGGGAATATTTTTCCTTTGAATCCCCAGGCCAAGAGGCCGTTCATGATGAATGATCCCCAGGATCCGGGTCTGGATGTGGCGCCTATCACGGCAACCGAGCGCGGACTGAGAAAGCAGGTCAGGTCAGAGACCATTTGTCTTGTATGCATCCGGAATATATACCATCAATCCACGCACCAGAAAAGGGCAGAGAGTTTACGTATTATCAGGGGGCGTCTGGCGCGTGTACCGATAACGTCTGCAGCATTACCGGTAGCGTTCCCTGCCCTCGTAGAACCTTTCCTTGTCCAGGTACATGCGCTTATCAGCCTCTTTCAAGACCTCATCGGGGGGCGTCTCGTCCGAGCTGGCAACGCCTATGCTTATACGGATGGGTACAATAATATCTTCTTTACCGTCCGTGCACTTGCAGGCCATTTCGAGCTTCTCTTCCTGTTTCCTGAGGCGCCGTATAGCGTTTTCCACCTGCATGAAATTCGTCGATGGCATGAGGGCTGCAAATTCGTCGCCGCCGATTCTGGAGACAACGTCGGTCTTGCGGCAAACCTCTTTGAGAAGAGAGGCCACCTTGATGATCATTTCATCGCCCCTTTCGTGCCCATACATGTCATTGACCGCTTTGAGGCGGTTCACGTCAACCATGACTATCGAGAAGGGGATGTGGTATTTGTTCGCATTGATGATCGCTTGGAGGTGTTCCTGATTAAAGTAGGTGCGGTTGAAGACACCCGTAAGCCCATCCGTACTTGCCATCTTTTCGAGTTCACGCATCAAGAGCTTGCTTTGGGTTACCGCCGAGAGCTGTCCGAGAAAGACCGTAATGACCTCTTTGGATGACTGCTCAAGGGTACCTTTGATGATCATCTTCCCGATGACCCGTTGGGAACTGAGCATCATGGGGAAAACCGTCCAGAAGAGAGCCGATTTTTTGTCTGTATCGTTTTCCCTGTGGCCGTTCCTGATCAGCTCCTCATGCATGATTCCGTCGATATCCGGATCGAGGAGTCGATCACGTATGCGAAGGATAATGTTCTGTTCCTCTTCGCTGATGCCTACGAAGGAAATGCTTTCCAAGACATCAGGGCGGGCCCCTTCGAGGATAATGGCGAAGCCGAGATCTTTGAAGAGTGAATGCATGTGCTCCAAGGTCAAGAAAAAGAGCTCATCCAGTTTCCATATTTGATGGATCTTGGTGCTTGTCTCAAGGAGCGAACGGAATATCTCGTTCTGCCGGCTGATGATCTCATTCCGTTCGGTGATCTCCTTTTCCTTGACAAGCGAGTCTATGAGGGCTTCATTGAGGTCTTCCGTTCTCCTTTCCACCTCCATCTGCAGGTCTTCCATGAGTCTGGCATTCTCGATGTTGGGACCCAGAACCGGACCGAGATCATGCAGTATCTCCCGTTCCATTACCGAATAGGGGAAACCGTCTATCTTGCCGCCCAAGAGGACCATGGACGTGAGCCTGTCTTGGAGGAATACCGGGATAATGATCTCGGTCTGATAGATCAACTCGTCGTAGGGAGATATCTTATTTTCATATATCCATGTCTCGATGGTTTCCCGGGTGGTGAGCGCCATATCGCTCTTGCAGAGGGCAAAGAGGGGGTGGTCATGCTTTATCATGACATTTCGCTCTTTTTCGCGAGGTTGTTCATAGGTGAATAACCCGTCAAAATATTGTGGATTCCAGGTGACCCAACCTTCAAAGGCGTCACGTTCGGTGTTATGTACAAGGACGACATTATGCGAACTCATAAAAACCCTGAAAAACCACTGAGACAGCATCTCCTGTATCGTTTTGCTGTGATAAATCTGGGAAAGCCCCTGGGTAAGCGCATAGTATTGTCGCTTCAGATCTTCCGCAGGGCTTTTGATAAAGAGGTTGAGGACGGCATTCAGACTATTCTTGACCGGGGCATTGAGGAGCACGACTAGGAATATGCCTAGAGAGAGCGCCAGGAAGATCTTGTCGGGAGGGAGAAAACTTTGGGGAAAGAGGCCAATGGCAATGAGAAATGCAAAGCGTACAAGGAAGGAAAGCAGGGAACGGACGTTTTGCAGCGCAAGAAAGAGGTTCTGTTTGAAGAGGCCGTAGGCAAGAAATACGAGAGGGATAAACATAAATGTTCCCAGGGGATAGAGTTCATAGCCATATATGGGGGTCGCACTGGTGAGGCTGAGAACCGCGGTGGTGCAGAAACCATATAGCACATATTTTAGAGTCGCCCTCTGATTCGGGTTATCCGTCCTCCGGTACGCCCGCACCAGAATTACAATCCCCACGATGATGCCCGCGAGCCAGAACATGGTCATGATGTCAAAGAGGAAATTCCTGCGGGCATAGAATCCCCAGTAGTAGGAAAAAACTCCCTGAAAGTAATATTTGGAGAAGGCGAAGGGTGCCATGGCCGCACCGAAGGCATAGGCAAAGTAGACGACCCACCAGTTCTTCTTGCGCCTGGTCACGAGAAATATCAGGTGCAGGAAACCGCCCATGAGGAAGAGATCAAGGAAAAAGTGATCGACGCGGTTTATCATAAGTGCCATGCCCGGGTCCGAGACGAGGATTGAGAGTGTGATATCGAGGTTCATGCCGCCGATGAAAAAGCAGAGGAAACTGAAAAGAATGGTTTCGGGACGTCTCTGTTCGAGGCCTAGCACAAACAGAGAGAGGAAGGCGGCGCAGAGAAAGGAGAAAAGGGGCGGTATACTATAGGGAATGATCCGGTCATAGATATACCCCCACTGATACTCCTTCAACACCCAGGAGATCAGCAGGGCGATGCTGGCATAGCCAAAGATGAGCAGGGCTCGTGCCAGCCTTGCAATGATTAACCTCCGCGTGTGGAGGCTCTGGATACTCTTGTAGAAGATCCCGTATGCGATGAGGGCAAAGGGGATGAAGGCGAAGTTCTGAAAGGGGTAGAAGGGTATGCCATACATGCAGGGAAAAGTCCCGAGGAGCACAAGGGTTGCCAGGATGAAAGCAACCAGGACATAGGCGAGCTGGTTCTTCCTGTTCGGGTCACTGGACTCATGTCTTGCCTTTGCGAGCATGGAAGCCCCATAGATGAGTATAAAGAACAGGGAGAGGGCAAAGATGTCATAAACAAAGCCCTCCGCCTTGATGAAAGGCCCGCTCGGGTAATGATAGACGGTATGGGAGCTCTGGGTCTGGAAGAGGATGAGTGGCATGAGGGTAAAGCTTATACCGTAAAAGATATAGATCTGTTTCGACTTTGCTTTCCCGGACAGGATGTAAATGATGTGGCTGATAAGTCCAATGAGGATAGCGAGGTATGAATCATTGAGGATAGCCACCTGAACGGCAAGATCTTCGGGGAAGATCACAAGCAGGACATCCTGCAGATTGTTCATAGCCCAAAGGAGGCACAGCAGGGCAAATGCCAAAGATCCTGGCTGTATCTTCGACCTATTCAGGCTGAATATTGCCATGGACATACAGGCAAAGAATGATAAGAAGGTGACGCTACCGTAGGGGAAGATCCAGTTCCAAAAGGCGACGATATCGATCGAATCTATATGATAGAAGAGGAAGACGAACTCGGTAACAAGGGGCAGACCTATGAAGGCGAGAGCGATGCTGCCCACGACATCCCCCCTGATCTTACGCCTTTTCTCCTGGGAGTTGATCGCCTGAACCATACCAAGAGCCACGAGGCTCAAGGGGATAAAGGCAAGACTCAAGGGCGGAAACTTCATGAAACCCGGCAGGGGCAGAAAGGTGATTGCGCAGAATAAGGTAAGAATGATGATGCCCCATGGCAACAGGTTCGAGGCCTTGGCCTGCCAGGTGCGATACCCCATGGCCAGGAGGAAAAGGGCATAGGCAACGGCGAGCAGACTGGTTGCAAAGAAGATCCACATCAGGAGCGGGGGACGACCTGCCCAGGTAGCGCCGGTCATAAAAACCGCTATCATGAAAAGGCTCACCACGATCCATTTTCGATTTTTTATATCGAGCTTTGTGTGAGCAAGTTCAAGGCTTAAGGGAATGATAAAGGCATAGAGGGGAAATAGAATCCGCAGGAACCTCAGAATGGGATTTCCCGGGGGGAGGACGATGTTGGAGATGAGGAAGAGGTTGAATATGAGGGCGAGGATGCAGAGCAGGGTAAAGAGCCTGCTTTCTTTGTTCTGCCGTTGACCTTGCAGGGAATAGAGGGGGAGAAGCACACAGGCCAGGAGCGAAAACAGGGGGGGGAATATAAAGGGAAATATGTTCGTGTTTCCCGTTACCGGTTCCATAACCCCTCAATAGTCCGGCTTTTTCTCGGGAGAAGCGCTTCTCTGCGCACATGCTGTATTATTGTATCATGCCAGCTCACCATGCTGTAAAATTCGGTTTAATCAGAAGAAAACTTAAAAAACCCCTATCAGCCGACAGCGGGGGCAGGAGATGTGTCCTATCAGGATCGGCCCCATCATCAAGGATGCCTTTAACGTGCTCAGGGCATCGTTGCCTGCCACGATCGAAATGCGGCTTGATATTGAAGATGAGGCTAGGATTATCGAGGCCGATCCGACCCAGATCCATCAGGTCCTTATAAACCTGTGCTCAAATGCAGCCCACGCCATGCGAGCCAATGGCGGCCTCCTGGAGGTGAGATTGAATACGATTGCCATGGAAGAGCAGGCTTCCATTATCCACCCCGACCTGCATGCAGGTACCTATCTGGAGATCATGGTCAGCGATATTGGACACGGCATGGCGCCCGATGTCATGGAGAGGATATTCGAACCATATTTCACTACCAAGGGTGAAGGGGAGGGGACGGGCCTCGGTCTGGCTGTCATTCATGGAATCGTGAAAGGCCACAGCGGCGCGATCTCGGTCGAAAGCGAAGAGGGAAAAGGGTCGAAGTTTCATGTCTTTCTACCCATCCACGAACCGTCGGCACCTGCGGCCGAGGTAAAGGAACTCGCCGCGCTTCCCAAGGGCAAAGAACGCATCCTTTTCATCGATGACGAGCTCGACATTGTGGAAATCGCGAAGGAAATGTTCAAACCACTCGGATATGAGGTGGTGACGAGGACCAGAAGTATCGAAGCACTGGAACTCTTCCGCTCCAAGCCGGACTATTTTGATCTCGTCATCAGCGATCTGACCATGCCCAACATGACGGGAGGGCAGCTTGCAAGGAGGATGATGCATATACGATCGGACATTCCGATCATCCTCTGCACGGGATTCAGCCGGGAGATGACCAAGGAGCAGGCGCTTTCCTTGGGCATCAAGGATTTTCTCATGAAACCGCTCGAAATCTGCGAAATGGCTGTTGCAATCCGGCATGTTCTGGATAAGAAATAGAGGATTCGAGCATACCAGAGAAAAAGGAGAACTTTTTTTGTGCGTGCGTCCTTGCTCCAAAAGCTCAAGATCATAATCGTGAGCCTGTATGCCACCCTGCGGATCACCTTCATCGCCCTGTACTGCGTATACTTCAAAGGCGGGTATAAACGAGGGTTGGGGGACGAATGGCTCCGTTGGTGGGCTTACAAGCTCCTCGAGGCTCTCAAGATCACCTACACAGTGTCAGATCCCTATAGAATCGCGATAGACCCAGGCAAGAGCTACATCATTATGTCGAACCACAGGAGCCTTTATGATATCCCCCTCATCATGCTGTCTCTGCCCGGCAGTATCCGCATGCTCACGAAGAAAAAGCTTTTCAAGGTGCCGATCTGGGACAGGGGGCTCCAGGCCGGGGAATTCATCTCCATTGACCGGTTCGACCTCGAGCAGGCGAAGAAAGACCTTCAGAACGCTCGGAGGAAGATGGAGAGCGGGGTTGTACTCCGGATCGCCCCCGAAGGGACACGCTCACGCACAGGCAGACCGGGATCTTTTAAAAAGGGCGGGTCCATCCTGGCCATCGAATCCGGTGCGAATATCATCCTGGTCGGCATCAAGGGCTCGGAAGCCGTCCTCAAGCCCAAGACCTGGGATTTCTTCCTTGGACAGACGGTAGAGATCCATATTGGGAAACCGATTGACGCCTCCCGGTATACGCTCGATCAAAAAGATCAGCTCCTCAATGCTGTGCAGAAAGAGATCGCCCACCTGTGCGGCGAGGAGTAATACAGTTAGCAACGATCAGTAATTAGTGAGCAGTTGACTAAAAGGCACAGGGGCACAAAGGGAAAAATCAGGGACAAGGCAGAAGGAAGGAGGAGGTAATGTATGGAAGGTAACATAACGCGAATCGAGCTCGATCAGTTCAAGGAGGCCGTGCACCTGAAGGAGATGCCGTTGGTCGCTTTCAGCACCGACAGAAGGCCCGAGGAGGGACTTTCCGTCCACAAGGCGCACTGTGTGATGGCCTACATCAGAATGGCCAGGAAGAAGCATGCGAGCGCATTTTTTAGCCGGGACCAGCCGTTCTGCCCCGGCGGCCAGTTTTACCTCAACGTCATCGATACCATACCAGAGTTCATCCCTGCCTATGTGTCCACCGGCTTAGAAGGTGTCTTCGAGGGCGAGCGCTACTGCCAAAGTCCGCAGGTCGTCCAGCGTTATCTCGAGATGGTCAAGCTGGATCCCGATCCGCGGATGTACCGGGTATTCAAGCCCATCGATATGCTCAAACCAGACGAGACCCCCGAGATGGTGCTGTTTTTTGCAGAGCCTGATATCCTTGCGGGCCTGTATACCCTCGTGCAGTTTTATACAGGGGAAAGGGATGCGGTTGTCGCTCCCTGGGGGGCGGGGTGCACCACCATGTATACATGGGTGAAGCGCTATCTCGCCGATGGCCTCCAGAAGGCAGTCCTTGGAGGCTTTGATGCCTCGGCGCGGCCATTTCTGGAGCGATATGAGCTGAGCTTCAGCATGCCGTATGCGATGTTCCAGGGCATTCTCGAATGCTACCGGGAGAGTTTTATCTTCACCAAGAGCTGGGGGATTCTCAAGCGGCGCATCGCAAAGGGGATGTCCGGTAGTGAAGAGACCCCCAAGGAAGCGCGATAGCCGTGTCTAACGCTATGACGTTGACGAGGGCGTCACTCTATTATTAAACAGAAGGATATTCCAGGTAGCCTTTTATGAAAAAGGCTTCATAAGACATGGGTAAGATTATTCTGCCTTTGTCTTTCCATTTCCGGCATGAGCGATAAAACCGTTTGAAATTCATGCTTTTGAAAATAAGGGGGAGTTTCTTAAGGTGCCAGGCCTTGTCAAGGTCCAGAATCCAGGGCCGGTGGTCCTTGTCGAGGAGTATGTTCTTCAAGTGCAGGTCGGCATGATACACCTGGAGATCGTGTATCCGCCTGACCAGCCTTCCGACATCCGTGAGGATGGCGGAAGCATCCTGTTGGGGTTGCTCCAGATAAGTCAAGAAATCGATGGAGTCGGGCACCAGGCGGGTAATGACGGAGATGTGATAAAATAGACCATACTTTACAAAACGCAAACCCAGCACATCCGGTGTGCGGACATGCTGGGCGACGAGGTATGCGCTCACGGTGAGCTCCCGTAAGCTCCTGGACGGGCTCAAGAATCTATCCCCAGTGATAGGGCCGAGCATGCCGCCATGCGTCAGGTCCCGTACCACCATATCGGGTAAGAGCATCTTGATCCGCCCTCTACCCTTGAGTGGCGATGGCCTCCCAATCTGGCCATGCAAGGGTATGGCATCCGGCGCAAGAGGCGGCTTAAAGATAATGGTGGTGTCGCCATGCTTATAGATACTGTAACCTAACTGCCCAAGTTTCTTCATTGTCTTTACTCCACGGCCATCTGAATTTTCTTGAGCCGCTTGATTTCGTCCCGGAATTTCGCCGCCTCCTCGAACCGCAGGTCCTGCGCGGTTTCCTTCATCTTTTTTTCGAGCTTTTTTATCGTCTGCTCGATCCCCCGCACGCTGATCGTGCCCATGGAGGTCTTCACTTCGGCGGCAATATCAGCATAATCCCGTTCATAGATGGATGCCAGGATATCCCGGATGTTCTTCCGGATGGTCTGCGGGGTGATGTCATGCTCCTTGTTATAAACCTTCTGCTTCTCCCTGCGCCGGTTCGTTTCGTTGATGGCCCGTTCCATGGAAGACGTGACCCGGTCGGCATAGAAGATTACCAGGCCATCGATATTCCGTGCGGCCCTGCCAGCCGTCTGGACGAGCGAACGCTCCGATCTCAAGAACCCCTCCTTGTCCGCATCGAGAATGGCCACAAGGGCGACCTCGGGCAGATCGAGGCCCTCCCTCAGGAGGTTGATACCGACCAGAACATCGAAGGCGCCTTCCCGCAAACCCTTGACGATTTCGATACGTTCCAGGGTATCGATGTCAGAGTGCATATACTTCGCCTTGAGATCGAGGTTGAGATAGTAGTCGGTCAACTCCTCGGCCATGCGCTTGGTGAGCGTGGTGACGAGCACTCGGTGACCCGACTGCACCTGTCTGGTGATCTCCTGGTACAGATCGTCGATCTGGTTGGATGCAATGCGCACCTCGATCGCGGGGTCTAGGAGGCCGGTCGGCCGCACAACCTGCTCTATGACCCTGTCTTTGGCCCGCTTGAGCTCATAGTCGCCTGGGGTGGCCGAGACATAGACGATGGTATTGACGAGCCGGTTGAACTCATCAAACCGCAGCGGTCGGTTGTCCAGAGCGGACGGAAGTCGGAAGCCGTACTCCACGAGCGTGGATTTCCGCTGGTGGTCACCGCGGTACATCCCGATGAGTTGCGGTACGGCTACGTGCGATTCATCCAAAAAGACAAGACTATGCTGCGGCAGATAATCCATCAAGGTCGGCGGCGGTTCACCCGGTTTTCTCCCGGTCAGGTGCCGCGAATAGTTCTCGATCCCCTTGCAGATCCCTGTCTCCATGAGCATCTCGAGGTCATAGTTCGTACGTTCCTCGATCCTCTGCGCCTCGACAAGCCTGTTCTCGGACCGGAAAAATTCTATGCGCTCTGCGAGCTCCGCTTTAATCGCCTCAATAGCAGAAAGGATCTGGCTTTTCGGCGTGACGTAATGGGACGCGGGATAGATGGGGAAGTGGGAGATCTTCCTGATTTTGGCACCCTTAAGTGCATCGATCTCCCAGATGGCCTCAACCTCGTCTCCGAAGAGCTCTACCCGGATCGCAAGATCCTCTTCATGGACCGGGAAGATGTCGATGATGTCTCCCCTCACCCTGAAAGTGCCGCGGTGGAAATCGAAGTCGCCTCGTTCATACTGGATCTCCACCAGCTTCTTGAGCATAGCGTCCCGGGCGATCTCCCTGCCCGTCTCCAGATAGAGGAGCATCCCCGAGTATGCCTCGGGCGAACCAAGGCCGTAGATGCAGGAAACGGACGCAACGATAATGCAATCCTCCCGTTCGAAGAGGGCCCTCGTCGCCCGGTGCCTGAGCTTGTCGATGTCCTCGTTGATGGATGAATCCTTCTCGATGTATAGATCACGCGACGGCACGTAGGCCTCGGGCTGGTAGTAATCGTAGTAGCTCACGAAATACTCGGCCGCATTTTCAGGAAAAAGCTCCTTGAACTCGCCGAAGAGCTGGGCGGCCAGGATCTTGTTTGGGGCAATCACGAGGGTGGGGCGCTGCATGCGCTCGATGACGCAGGCCATGGTAAAGGTCTTGCCAGAGCCGGTCACGCCGAGCAACACCTGGTCCCGGATGCTCTTCTCGATCCCTTCGCAGAGCTCGTCTATCGCCTGGGGCTGATCGCCCTTCGGCTCAAATTCTGATACGAGTTTGAATTTCATCCTTTTATTCCCCCAGCCCCTATCCCCCCCAAGGGGATAAGGAGGGGGGAGAGGGGAGGAAGAGAGGGGCGACTAAACACGTTCCCATAGGGTGCCGGAAGGGGTGTCTTTGACCTGGATGCCCTTATTCTGGAGCCTATCACGGATCTCGTCCGCCTGTTTGAAATCCTTCTGTTTGCGGGCGTTGTTGCGCTCCCGTATAAGTTCGTTGATCTCCTGTAGAGAGAGGCCGGTCGAACTGATGCCCGCGTGTTTCATCTTTTCGAGGAAGGGGATCGGATCTTCCTCCAGTATGCCGAGGACGGCACTTACATCGGTCAAGGCGGATTTCAGGGCTGACTTGTCGTGCATAGTGACAGCCTGAGCCTGGTCGAGGGTCTTGTTCACCGCTGTGGTGAATTCATGAATCTCGGCGATGGCTTTGGCGGTGTTAAAGTCATCATACATGGCCTCGTCGAACCTGGTCTTGAAGGCCTCGATGGGCGGAATGAGGCGCGGATTTCCCTTGGCGGTGGAGGCCTGGTTGATCCTGGCAAGCATCTCGTAGAAGCGCAGGAGGCCGGACCTGGATGTCTCGAGGGCCTCCTTGGAGAAGTCGATGGGGCTCCGGTAGTGGCTCGAGAGTAGGAGTAGCCTGAGAATCTCGGGATGGACATCCTTGGTGATCTCCCGGATGGTTAGGAAATTCCCGAGGGATTTGCTCATCTTTTCGCTCTCGATGGTAACGAAGCCGTTGTGGATCCAGTACCGAACGAACGGGACGCCGTAGACCCCTTCCGACTGGGCGATCTCATTCTCGTGATGCGGAAACATGAGGTCTTTGCCACCGCCGTGGATATCGAGGGTGGGACCGAGGTAGTGGGTGCTCATGGCCGAACACTCGATGTGCCACCCGGGTCTACCCTTGGACCAGGGGCTTTCCCACCAAGGCTCCCCCTCCTTGCTCCGCTTCCAGAGGACGAAATCGAGTGGGTCCTCTTTCTTTTCCTCGATATCAACCCGTGCGCCGGCGAGCATCTCTTCGAGCCTGCGGCCGCTCAGGCATCCGTATGGCCTGAATAGCGAGACCCGGTAGTATACGCTGCCGTCCGCCTCATAGGCAAGCCCCTTGTCAATGAGGATGCGCACCATTTCGATGATTTGGGGTATGTGTTCGGTGGCCTTGGGTTCGATGTCCGCCTTCTGTACCTTGAGGATGAACATGTCCTTGGAGAATTCGTCGATATAGCGCTCCGAGAGTTCCCTGCAGGTGACCCCCTCCTGGTTAGCCCGCGCAATGATCTTGTCATCAACATCGGTAAAGTTTCTTACGAAGGTCAGTGCATACCCCTTCCTCCTGAGGAAACGGGCAATGGTATCGAACACGATCATGGACCTGGCATGGCCGATATGGGACATGTCATAGACCGTAACCCCGCAAGCGTACATGCCGACCTGGTTGCCGGAGAGCGGTACGAAGGGCTTCTTTCTCTTCTCCGGAGTGTTGTATATTTCCAAGGTCATCGCCGAACCTCTCCTGTTTTTTCCATGAGTACCACCGCCTGGGCTGAGACGGCATCCCCGTGCCCGATATCCCCCAGACCTTCGTGGGTGCGGAATTTTATGGACACCTGCGCAATCGTTATGCCAGCAGCCTCCGCAATCTTTTGGAGCATGTGAGCCCTGTATCCTGCCAGTTTAGGACGCTCGCAGATGCAGTTCACGTCGATATTCGCGAGCCTCCATTCTTCCCATATCTGTTCTCTGATGATCCTGAGCATCTCGAGGGAATACATGCCCTTTGTTTTCTCAACCGTATCCGGGAACATGTCGCCAATGTCACCCAAGGCGAGCGCGCCAAGCAAGGCATCGCATATGGCATGGATGATGACATCCCCGTCCGAATGCCCTAGGAGGCCTTTTTCAAAAGGGATGGCAATCCCTCCCAAGACCAGCGGTCTGCCTTCGACCAGTCTGTGTATGTCAAACCCTATCCCTATTCTGCAAGACATTTCAGAATCGCCTCCGCTATCACCATGTCTTCCGGCAGGGTGATCTTGATGTTGTAGGGATCGCCGTCTACCACCCGCACCACACCGCCATCATTTTCTATCAGGGTGCTGTCATCCGTGGGGACATCCTGCCTGCGCATGGCCTTTTCATGGGACTTAGTGATGGCATCAGTGAAGAATGCCTGAGGGGTCTGAATCTGGTAGACATTGCTCCTGGGGATGGTTTTTGCAACGCTGTGGTCGGTGATCTCCTTGATCGTATCGGTCATCGGCAATCCAGGTATACACGCATCGAAGCCCTCTATACCGGAGAGTACCCGGTGGATGAGGGCGGAGGAAGCAAAGGGCCTGACGCCGTCATGGATGAGGACAATCCGGCTGTCCTGCGTCTGCCCAAGGCCACACCATACCGAGGCCTGTCGGGAACCCCCCCCCTCCACTACCGTGTACCTGATCCTCAATCCCCTGAGCATCGTTTCCGCCGCAGGAATGTCCTCTTGTGGGACAACCACGACGATGTGGTCAATGGGAGGGATATCAAAGCATTGTGCTGTCCGTACTAAAACTGGTATACCACCGAGGGGAAGGAACTGCTTTTTCTCCCCGAAGCGTATTCCGCTGCCGCCGGCAACGATGATGGCATTAATTGTTCCCATTTTTCGGTGTTGCAAATATCATACGGCCGGCGGGTGTCTGGAGGATAGAGGTGACCACCACCTCCCTCTCATTATTGAGAAGGCCCTCACCCTGCTCGACGACCACCATGGTTCCATCATCAAGGTATGCCACCCCTTGACCTTTCTCCTTCCCCTGCTTGGTTACCGTGACAGTCAGGCTTTCTCCCGGCAACACGATGGGTTTAACAGCGTTGGCGAGCAGATTGATATTCAGCACATTAATCCCCCTGATCTGTGCCACTTTATTGAGATTGAAATCATTGGTGAGGATATCGGCCTCGAGATCCTTGGCCAAGGCAATCAGTTTTGAGTCCACCTCCTTGATTTTCGGGTAGTCCCGCTCGATAATCTCGATCTTGACGTTCGGGATCTTTTGCAGTCTGTTGAGGATATCGAGCCCCCTGCGCCCCCGAGCCCTTTTCAGGTTATCTGTGGAATCAGCGATATGCTGAAGCTCATTCAAAATGAATTGCGGTACAATAAGGGTACCCTCGATAAAGCCGGAAGAGCATATATCGGGTATCCTGCCATCGATGATGACACTGGTATCCAGGATCTTGGGCTGCGGTGTGCCATCGTGCTTTTGCTTTGCGAAGATCGGCAGATTGCTGAGTTCCTTTCCCCAGGAGACGCCGATGGAATATCCGAGATAGCCGAAGAGGGTGTTCAGCAGAATGAATAAGTAGATCCCGCCTTCGAGTTCGAGGAATACATGGCCAAGGATGCTGCCGATGACAAGGCCAAGGATGGTGCAGATGAAGCCACCCACATAGGCCATGGGGTGGAGGGCAAAGCCCTTGATCTCTTCAAAGATGATGGCGGCCAGACACAATTCGCCGATCGTAGGCAGGATGAAAAGCCACATGCCGCCCCCCATGTGCAGGGCAGCATAACTATAGGTCCCATAGAAGACAACAATTGCAATCGAAAAGCGAATCAACCATTTCATCGTTCCATCCTTTTAACAGCTTTACATCAAGCCTTTATACCTAGTGCCTCCTCGATCATCTTTTCCACCTTGGTCCTATCCATCTTCTTTGAGATGGAGATCTCGTTCATGAGGAGATTCTTGGCCGTATCATACATCTTTCGCTCGCCGAAAGAGAGTTCTTTTCCCCGCTTCAGGATATTCAGGTCACGCAAGACCTCGGCAATTTCAGAGGCGTTCCCGCTCTTGATCTTTTCCATATATTCCCGATAGCGGCGATTCCACGTCTGATTGTCCACATGGATATCCCGCTGTCTCAGGATGGAAAAGACCTTCTCGATCTCCTTATTGCCTATAAGCGGTCGAATGCCCACGTTTTTTACATTGGATACCGGCACCATTACCGTCATCTGGGTATCTAAGACCTTGAGAATGATAAAAGAGATAATGGTGCCCGAGATCTCCCTTTCCTCTATTAATTCGACCTCGGCAACACCATGTGCAGGATAGACAATAACATCACCAACATTAAACATTATTGATTTCCTTTTAATAATTAGAAAAATGATAGCAATTCTCCCTGTTCAAGTCAAGATAAAGGCAAGCAACAAAGGCACAAAGTGATAGCATATCCAAAAAACAATGCAGGGGGTAATTTTTTCTTGCTATAAACTATGCGCAAACCCGTCGACAAGGTGGTGTCTGATTGGCATTCTCCCTTTTGGGTAGCCTTTGTGCCTTTCTCTTGACTTTCCCTCCTTTCCTATGAGAATCAGTGCATTATGAAATATCCCGACATAGATCCAGTACTGGTGCACCTCGGTCCAATCCAGATCAGGTGGTATGGCCTGATGTATGTGATCGGTTTTGTGCTTGCCTTCATCATCATGCTGCATATGTCCAGACGGAGGAATAACGATCTGACACGGACCGAAATCGAAGATCTTTTTGCCTACTGTATCCTGGGGCTGATCATCGGTGCGCGGTTGGGCTACTGTGCATTCTACAACCTGGGGTATTACCTCAGCAATCCCATCAAGATCCTTGCCGTATGGGAAGGCGGCATGTCGTTTCACGGAGGTCTGATCGGGATGATCTTGGTAGGCTGGCTCTTTTCCGTGCGGAGAAAGAAACCGTTTTTTATGCTGGCCGACCTCGCCGCCATCGCAGCCCCGCCGGGATTATTCTTCGGCCGGATCGGGAACTTCATCAATGGCGAACTCTACGGCAGGGTCACGCAAGCGCCCTGGGGCATGGTTTTCCCAGACGGAGGCCCGCTCCCGCGTCACCCCTCCCAACTCTACGAGGCCTTTTTCGAAGGGATTGTGCTCTTGATCATCATATATGGCTTAAGCTTCAGGGCCAAGGTGCATGGCACCCTCCTGGCAAGCTTCCTCATCTGCTACGGCGGCATGCGATTTTGCATAGAATTCCTCAGACAGCCTGATACTCAGCTCGGTTTTGTCTTCGGTAACCTTACCATGGGTCAGATCCTCTGTCTTCTCATGCTCGGCTTTGGTTTTGCACTCCTGCTCACTGTGAGATTCCTGACGGACAAAAGGGGGAGCGCGAAGGCATAGGAGATGAAGGATTTAGAGCTCAGACTTGCCAGGGCCGCCAGGGCCTTCATCAACTACAATCATTATAAACAGAGGATCATGCAGGAGAATGACCCTGCCGGCGCCTTAGTCATATTGCGGCTCTTGCCGCTTTTGCTCCATGTCAATCACCCCGATCTCCCGGGCTATTGCAACGGCAAGGACTGCCCCTGCGGGATCAAAGTTATGCAGAAACCGATAGAAAACAAACAGGAGCTGGAATCCTTCCTCTCCACCCGCATCAGCTTGAGGGATATCCAAGACACTGTCAGCAGGCAAAGGGAAATTGACGGTATCTATACCATCGGCAGCGTCGGCAGCGTGGGCCAAACGAAAGAGAGCGATTACGACATATGGATCGTGGTTGATACAGCCTCGATTGGAAAGGAGAGGATGGAGCTCCTTGAGAGGAAGATAAGCCTCATCCGGCGCTGGATAACCGGCAGATATCTCCTCGATCTCCACTTTTTCATCATGGACATCGGCGATATAAAGGCCAATAACTTCGGCAAGGTATCCCATGAGGGGGCGGGCTCGGCATTGAAAAACCTCCTCAAAGAGGAGTTCTACCGAACCTTGACCCTCATCGAGGGCAGGATACCCTTGTGGTGGATCATTCCTCCCGAAGCCGAAGCTGAGATGTATTCTAGGGCACTGCAACTCCTCGATAAAATCGAAGGATTTCATGCCGATGAGTTCATCGACATGGGGAACATCGAGGAGATCCCCAAACAGGAGCTCCTCGGTGCTGCCCTCTGGCAGATGCACAAGGCCCTTGATGATCCCCTGAAATCCGTCCTGAAAATGGCCCTGTCTGCGATTTATCTGGGACCGGAAATGAAGACTTCGCCCTTGTGCGATATACTCAAGCGACGTGTGCATGAGGCACAGGAGGATGAAGTGGTCGACCCCTATATCGAGGCCTTTCGACGGGTAGAGGATTACTATTACGATGAGAGCGACGAAAAGACCGTGGATTTGCTCAGGAAATGTTACTATCTGAAGATCGGGGCCCAAATCACCGGGAACGACTTTATCAAGATCGGGGTAAAGGACAAAACCTCGATCATCGTTGATTCGGTACTATCCTGGGAGTGGTCGCTCAAATTCATCGAGTATCTGAATGCCTTTTCTAAATGGGATGTGGAGGAATACCGCAAATTCGGTGCGCATATCCACGAGTATCTGAAGAAGACTACGGTGTCGCTCGTCAAATCGGCCAGATCATACCTGGTCAATATGGATATCGATGAGGATGTTGAGATAGAGGTTCTCCGGCGCAGGGTCGAGGTCTTCTATGTCCAGAAAGTGGGGAAGATCGAGAGCGAGAAGCGGGTGAAGAAAAAGGAACCCGCCTACGAGGAACTGTTTTTTACTTACACCAATGGACTCTGGGAGGTATACAAGCTACATCCCGACGTCGATCATGCCAGGCCGGTCATGACGTCGCCGAGGGTGGTTAAGATCGTCACCTGGCTCGTCTTCAACCGGCGGTTCGACCTCTCCACCGCTTTTCACATGCTTCCAAATGCATCACATGTTTTTCTCTCGGACATACAGAACCTGCTCACCGAATTGGCCTCGCTGATACCGGAGGCATCCACCATCGGACTCGACAGGGGATCCCTCCTGGAGTCTCGTTACATCAAGCACATCATCATGATCGGCAATATGGAACGCCAGAAGACGAAGACCATCGAGGAGATCGATGTGGTCTACCTGAATTCATGGAATGAACTTTTCTGTCAGTTCATGCTGCCAGAGGAATTGAGGTCGTGGATAAAAAAAGTAAAAAAGGAAGAAACCAAGGTGAGCATCTGGCTGCCGGGCGAGGGCGATTCCAGGCCCTTGGCTAGGTCCCTGATAGCTCTCGTATCCTAGGAGCGCTTGGGTATGGATAAACGGTATCTCAGTTTAGGAATCTGTCAGTTGATGCAAGGGTACGATATCGAAAAGAACCTGATCAGGGCCATTTCCCAGATCGATGAAGCCCAAGCGAGGGGGGCGGAGGTGGCGGTTTTGCCCGAAATGTTTTTATGCCCCTACGAACCGCATGCAATCAAGACGGCCATTGCCTATACCCATGCAGCGATGGATAAACTGAAGGCATGTTCCCGTCGGCACGGGATCTTCATCATAGCCGGCAGCCTCCCCTTCGAAGCAGGGGAAAAGCGGCCGAAAAACAGAGCCATTGTCTTCGATCCCAAAGGGGATCTCATCTACCGACACGATAAGATCCACCTCTTTGATTGCAGCCCGCCGGGTGGGCCCCACGTCAAGGAGTCTGCAACCATTTCTCCCGGCAACTCACTCGGCACCTTCCTTACCCCTTGGGGTGTCGCCTCGGTTATCGTGTGCTATGATATCAGATTCACCCCGCTCATCCAGCTGCTCGTTGACCAGCACGTCCGACTCCTTTTTGTCCCCGCCGCATTTTCACTCTCGACCGGCAAGGCCCACTGGGAGATGCTCTTAAGACTGCGGGCCGTCGAGATCCAGGGATTCGTCGTAGGAGTACAGCCCGCCTTTAATGATGAACTGAACTATGTACCCTACGGGCATTCCATGGTGGCAGGCCCGTGGGGGGATGTCCTGCTCGATGCCGGAGATAAAGAGACGGTTGAGGTCATCCGCTTGGATATGTTGGAATCCGAGAATATACAAAAGAAATTTCCCCTAATCGCGCACAGGAGGGCCGACCTCTACAGGACGGTATGGAATGATGGAGATTGACATAGTCGCCTTGGAAAAATCCTTCAAAGGGGTCAAGATCCTGGACGGAATCAACCTAAGGCTGCCAGCAGGCATGATCACGGTTATTATCGGCCCGAGCGGGACAGGCAAGAGCGTCCTTCTCAAGCAGGTCCTCGGCCTCATCAAACCCGATGCTGGCCAGATACTCATCGGGGGTACAGACATTATCACCATGAACGTCTTTGCCCTCAACGAAGTGCGCAAGAATTTTGGCGTCTGCTTTCAGGACGCCGCCCTCTTCGACTCCATGACCGTGGGCCAGAATATTGGCTTCCCGTTCAAGATCCATACCAAGCTGCCCAAGGAGGAGATCGGCGAGAGGGTTGCGGATCTCCTCAAAGAAGTCGGCCTCTCCGGTATAGAGAACAAGATGCCTTCTCAGATCTCCGGCGGCATGCGCAAGAGGGTGGGACTTGCCCGAGCGATTGCCTTGAACCCAAAGGTGCTCCTGTTCGATGAACCTACCACTGGTTTGGATCCCGTCATGAGCAACGCCATCAACGTCCTTATCCGTGACGTACAGAGAAAGACCAAGGCCACGAGCCTCGTCATAAGCCATGATATCCAGGGTGCATTGTATCTCGCCGATTATATGGCTATGCTCTATCAGGGGAAGATCGTCTTTGCCGGGGAACCCTTCAACTTCATGGAAACGCATGATCCCCTTGTGCGGCAGTTTATGGAGGGCGGCATCGAGGGTCCGATCAATCCTATTCAGTAAACCTTTACGGCATCTCGAATATGGATTCCGGATGGCGTACCGACAGAACGGGGCAGGACGCCTTCTTCACCACCTTTTCCGCCGTGCTGCCAAAGAGGACATGCTTGAGTCCGGTACGCCCATGGGAACCGATGAGGATGAGGTCTATGTTTTCGTCCTTGGCAAACTGGATGATCTCATAAAACGGCACCCCGTGAACAATGTAGGTATCACAGGCGATGTCAGGGGGAACCATGGTGCTTACGATTTCCTCAAGCCGCTTGGTGGCATTCTGCTCGAACTCGGCATACAGCTGCGGAAGGATGCTGGGGCTCAGGTTGAACTCCGAAAAGTCGGTAATATCCTGAAGCACATGCAGGAGGTAAAGCCGTGCATTAAAAACCTTGTTAAGTTCAAGGGCATACTTGAGGGCATGCATGGCCGATGGACTGAAATCGGTTGGTATGAGGATCTTTTTAATCATACTAAAAAATTAATGTCGTTTTTCTGCTTGTCAATACCCAGGGGCATAAAATTTATTTTTTTACCCGTTACCGACTTTTTTCGCCTGTCAAACGATCTCATAGGTAAACATCTTTATGCGCACCGTTGCCCGACTGTATCTTATGCAAAGGATGCTTCGCAGAGCATGCGATGTCCGCCTTTTGTCTGCAGCGGAAAGCATGCATGCGGGAGGGGGAATAAGATCTCCTGGAGGTTGCAAGGGATTTAAACTGGCGACTTCCCCTTTATCACCTTGTGGAGGACCTCGCTGATCTCAGCAAGCTTGTATGGTTTGGCGACAACGCCCTTGAAGCCGTATTCCTGATAATCTGACATCACCGGATCGTTGGAATAGCCGCTGGAGACGATCGCTTTGACAAAGGGATCTATCGCGATGAGCTTCTTTATCGCCTCTTTGCCTCCCATACCGCCAGGTATGGTAAGATCCATGATGACCGCATCGAAGCCTACACCATTCTCGATCGCCTCCTCGTAGAGCCTGATTGACTCCTTGCCCTCAAGGGCGAGGGTGACCTCATATCCGAGAAGATTGAGGGTGTTCTTGAGAAGGTTCCTGAGGCTCTCCTCATCCTCCATGACGAGGATTTTCCCTTGGCCGAAGGAGATCTTTTCCTCTTTGGCAGGACGTGACAGAGTCTGATCCTGTGCTGCCGGGAGATAGATGTCGAAGGTGGTTCCATTATTCAGTTCGGACTTAACCGTCAGCAAGCCCCCATGCTTGTTGATGATCGAGTAGGCGGTGGCCAGACCGAGCCCGCTCCCTTTATCCCTGGTGGTAAAGAACGGGTCGAATATCCGGGGGAGATTCTCTTCCGGTATGCCATGGCCGGTGTCATATACGCTTATCTTGACATATTTGCCAAACCGCAAGGGGAGATGGCGCTCTTCCTCCACGACGACATTTTCCGCAAGCATGCCCATGATCCCGCCCTCAGGCATGGCCTGGATGGCATTGAGGACCAGGTTTTGGATCACCTGCGAAATCTGCCCTGGATCGACATCCACGAGCCAGAGATCCCAAGACACATCATATTCACATTTCACACTGGATCCCCGCAGGACGAACTCGGCGGAATCCTTTATTATCTCCGAGATGGATGACTTCTTTCTGATCGGAGATCCGCCCTTGGAGAAGGTGAGAAGCTGATGGGTCAGGTCTTTGGCCCGCAGCGAAGCCTTTTCCGCCTCGATGAGGCACGTGTATAGCTTGTCCTCCTTGTTTGATAATGCCTTTGCCAGGGAAATATTCCCGATGATGCCGGCGAGGATATTGTTGAAATCGTGGGCGATGCCCCCCGCCAGGACTCCAACAGAATCCAGCCGCTGCATCTTCAAGAGTTCATCTTCAAAACGCCGTTTTTCGGTGATATCGCGGAAAACGAGTACCATGCCGATCACCGCAGTATCTCTTGCCCGTATAGGCGATCCCGTCACAGCAATCGCCCTCTCTGTACCATCCCTGGCAACGAGGACGGTCTGGTTAATCAGTTCCACCATGACCCCCTCTTTCAAGATCTTGTCGAGGGGCCGGCCACACCGTTCCTTCGTCAGTTCCTTTATGATAGGGAAAACCTCATGCAGGGATTGTCCGAGAGCCTCTTCCTGCGTCCACCCGGTCAACCGCTCTGCCACCCTGTTTATGAGCACGATTCTGGATTCCATATCCGTGGTAATGACCCCATCACCGATGGAACGCAGGGTGATGGACAATCTTTCCTTCTCAGAGGCGAGCATCTCTTCGATCTTCTTTCGATCCGTGGTATCACGGATGAGGATCAGGCCGGCAGTCGCGTCCTCATAGGGGATGAAACCGATATTCAGCTCTACGGGGATCTTCGATCCATTCTTATGCTTGAATGCAATCTCGACGATCTCGCTGATGACTTCGCCTTTACTTCCTCTGGCATAGAGTTCGTTACCCTTCGCAATTTCATCTGGAGGGAGGAGCATAGTGATGGATGCATTTGTTAATTCCTCGACGGTGTACCCCATTATCTGCGCAAGGCGAGGATTTGCGTATTTCAGGATTTTGTCTTTGACAATGATGATCCCGTCATTCGCGCGCTCAACGAGGTTCCGATATTTCCCCTCGTTCTCTTTAAGTGCCCTGTCAGAATCTTCTAGGGCATTGAGCATTTTATTGATCGAGCCTGCCAGTTTCGATAGTTCGTCATCCCCTGTCATGGGAACCCGTTCGGAGATATCACCCGTTTCGCTTATGAGGTTTACGCTGCTCGTTATGAGGCCGAGTTTGGATAGGATATTCTTTTCCAACAAAAGCATGATTACCACGGCGGATACGATACCTGCTATGAGGATGGCGATGATGAAAGACATGATGCTCCGCTTTGCCTGGGCATACATCCCACGCGACATCTTTGCCTTCATGATGAGGGATGGATTTCCATAGATGTCTTTTATTAGGGTGTATCCGGCCATATAACGTTCATCGAGTTCCCTGACCACGATCGGCATCTCAGGGGAGAATTTTGACGAAGAGGCCCTGATCTCTTCCGGCAGATGTGAATCATTGAGCCTGAATAAAGCGAGCGATAAATAGGTTATTGTAGATAGTTCCTTTATACCTTCGGAGTCCAGGAAACGCCCCATGATCATGGTTCCATGAATAGGCCCCTGCTTCAAGCTCGTGAGAATCGGTCGAGCTGCAAGCATGAGCGGCCCTTCCGGGAGGAGAAGTATGCCGGATACATGGCTTTTCACATCGGTGTTTTGGAGCAGCACATCCCCCGGTTTGATCCGGCGGATAAGGCTTTCTGGAATCGGGATCGTTTTCTGCTCTATCAGATCGAATGCCTTCCCAAAGACCACCTTACCGGATGGATCTATGAAAAGTATGAGGTTGAGCTTGAGGTTCATATAGGTCTGATCATTGAGATTCGACGCGACATAGCGCTTGTCCTTGTCCTCCACAAAGGTATAGGTATCGTCCCAGCCAGACCAGTCTTCGACCGTGATTTCAAGGATTGAAATCTTCTGATCCAGGGCATACAACGCCCTGTTCACGTTTTCCCTCGTATACTGGTGTTCCAGCCTGGAAAGCCCTTCCACGAGGACGATTCTGGAAATGGCGTACTGAAGCACGATCAGACAGATAAAGATCAGTGCAATAATGAATAATGTAATCTTGTGCAGGTACATACCTTCTCTCCCAATCTAATAACCTTCTTATCGGAACGATCATAAAAATATCATAACCCCTTAGCAGAAAACCCCAATTGCAGGGACTATGAGGACCTTTTCATCAAGGATTGTACTCAAATCGTCGTTCGTTCGTTAGCACCATACCCTTGGCGATACCGCCAGGATAGAATCCACCCAGTTTTCGGTGATAGCAGTGTGCTTGTCGTTCGCCAGAAGTTTTCCAGAATAGTCCGGCATCCTTTTTAATCGGTCAGAAGCTACGATGATAATGACAATCAAGAGGGCTGCGGCAATAATTTTTTTAATCTCAAGCGAAATACTTTATTTGTTGTACCTTGCCACAGTCCACTGGATGAGGCCGCTTCTTTTGCAGCCGGACACGGATCAAGAGCGGCCAGCAGCCAGATCTATCGGATAGCTGCCCCCCCTGATGTTCCAGGGAGCCGGAAGAGACTATTTTTTTATACTGTACAGGACGTCCTTGCCTCGAAACACGGCGCATGATCCGAGCTCCTCCTCGATGCGCATGAGCTGGTTGTACTTCGCGAGCCTCTCGCTCCGGGAGGTGGACCCTGTCTTGATCTGGCCGGTAGAGAAGCCGACGGCGAGATCGGCGAGCCAGGGATCTTCGGTCTCTCCTGAGCGGTGCGAGATAATC
>CAYGXB010000002.1:0-37969 GCA_964353605.1 uncultured Bacteriovoracaceae bacterium | reverse complement strand
CCGGTGGTCGAGATCTGCATCTCCTTGTATCCTTCCTTGGTGAGATAGGCGGAATGCGGATCGAGCACGGAAGTCATGCCCTTGATCGCCCCCTCGATGAGCTTCTCGGGTGGAACCTCCTCCACATAATATTTTTGGATCTTTTCGAGACAATCGGTGAATTTTTCGAGCTGGGGGTAGATCTTCATGGTGTCCGCATTGAGCACCATGCTCTTGTTCAGGCAGAAGATGCACAACACACTGATCAACACGAAAACAACGGGCCAGAATACCTTGCCTTTCTTCATATGAGCTCCTGGATTGAATTATCGGTCTATATAGCACATCATTTGAGAATATTAAAGATTCTCTTTGCTTCCCCCCTGACCTCCTTGCATCTAAAGGGCAGACAAGGTCCACCGTCCTGGCCACCTCCTCAAGCGATGCCAGGGCGAACAGCCTGGATAGAAGATGCCGAAGGCCCCTGAGTGTTAAAGGGTGATTACTTTTTAAGCCAGTCCTTTGGATCCTGGGCTTTGCCGTGGTAGCGGATCTCGAAATGCAGGGTGGGATTCAGGACGTTCCCGCTCTGGCCAGCCAGAGCAATCGCATCCTGGGCGGCAATCTTCTCGCCCTCGTTCTTCAGGGCCCTGCGGACATGACCATAGATGGAATAATACCCCCCGCCATGATCCACAATGAGGGTATACCCGTAGCGGTCGATCCATCCCATGTAGACGACCTTGCCCTTAAATATGCTCTTGACCTCGGCACCGTCCTCGGTTTGGATATCGAGCCCCTGGGATATCTGCACGACTCCGTCCATCGCATACTTGCCGAACCGGCGCACCACTTCACCCTTGACCGGCCAGGGAAGATCGCCCTTGTATTTGGCTATACCGGTGTATTCGATCTTTTGCTCTTTTTCCCGTGCCCTGATACGCTCCATGAGCCGCTCGATCTGGTTCTGATACGAGAAAGACTCCTGCTGCAGCGACGCCAGGAGGACCCGCTTCTTCACACGCTCGGCATTGAGCTCCTTCATCCTTCCCTCGATCTGGCTGAGCTCCTGGTTCAATGCTTTGGTCTGCTCTTCCAACCCCTTTTTGGCGGCCTGTTTCATCCTGCTCACCTGCATGTAATACACCAGGGCCTGTTTGTCTCTGGCGACGGATGCCTCCAGATAACCGCCAAGTTCTGCATGGGAAAAGGAGAAATCCACCATGTCGAGGTAGGCGCCTTTGTAAAAACCAACTGTCTTGTTCTGCAGGAGCTTTTTCGTTTCCGCAAGCGATGCCTGGTACTGGTTAATGAGCGTACCATATTGTCGCAAGAGCTTCTTCCGCTTTTCAATATTCGCCTCCATCCTGTCCATATCCTGGCGGATGGCATATGTCCGCTCGTCAATGGAACGCATACCTCGCTCCACGGACTGCTGCTTGGCTTCCACCGCCTTGACCTTTTCCCCCAGTTCCTTGAGTTTCTGCTCCTCGGTCAAAGCCAAGACCGTACCGGGTAGGAAGAAGAGGAGCATGGCAGCTATGAACCTGTGCATGATTACCTCTTAATGGCAATGAGTGCCCCGGCAAGGCTGCAGAGGGCAGCAAAACCTATGACCACCACCATCTCTCTCATGTTCGGGGCGCCTATCACCCCCTCAAGGAGGGTCATGTGGGTCAACACGGCGTTGATTGCGGCTCTGGCAGCAAGGCTGCCCAGGATTCCACCGGTAATACCCAATAGCAGGGCCTCCACGACATAGGGTGCATAAAGGAATGCTGCGTCTGCACCGAGGATGCCAAGGATCTCTATTTCTTGCCCCCGCGAAAGAAGCGTTATCCGGATGGAGAGAAAGACAATGAGGCCCAAGCTTAGGGTGATGAGAGCGGCGATGAGGATGCCCCCGCTGCGGATTCCCTTATAGGAGCTGGCGATACGTCCCATGAGACCCTTGTTGTAGCGGACGTCTTCTATCTCCGGGAAACCTTTGATCTTACCTGCTATCACCGGTGCCATAATCAGGTATTCCTGTTTGAGAAGGATCTCAAAGGCATCCGGCAATACTTCGGGATCCAGATCCTCGACCAGGGGGTTATCGGGGCCAAGCCACTGCTTCATGCGTTCAAGTCCCGCGCGCCTGGGGATGAACTCCACTCGTGAAACCCCTTCCATCCTCCCCATGGAGTCCTTAAGCCCTGCAAGCACCGATGGTGGTGGTTTATCCTTGAGGTAGGCGATCATAGAGCTTGCTGAAACCGGGAGCAGGGTTGCCTGACGGGCGAGATCCACGATATAGACGGTGATAGCAAGCTGGGCAATGGCCAACGTGCAGGCCAGGAGGGCAAAAAGGCTGCCGTATGGCCTTGCCAGGAAAGATCGAGCGAGATGTTTGCAGAGATAGCGCGGATGAATCATGGGACTTCCCTTATCCTGCCCTTCTCCAAACGAATGACCCGTGCTCCTTCCAGGAGATAGTCGCTCCCGTGGCTGGCTATGACGACCGTCATCCCCCGCTTGTTCATCCGGAAGATGAGGTTCATCATGAACTGGGCTGTATCTGGGTCCACGCTGCCAACCGGCTCATCCGCCAGAAGGATCTCCGGGGCATGTACAATGGCCCGTGCAAGGGCCAGGCGCTGTCTCTCGCCGCCGGAAAGGTCGCCTGCCATTTCGTACACCTTGTGCTGCAAACCGACCCATGCCAACACGTTCCATACCCGCGAACGGACATACCCCCACGGTTTGCGGGCCATTTCCAGGACAACAGCCATATTATCATAAGCGCTCCAGTCGTCGATGAGCCTAAAATCCTGAAAGACAAAACCCATGTGCCGCCTGAGGCTCTGGAGCAGGGAACGATCGGCGCCGGCCGGATCGAGTCCCAGCACATCCACCTTCCCGCTGGATGGCTTGTCTAGCCCGAAGATAAGGTTGAGGAGGGTGGTCTTCCCCGCTCCGGTGGGCCCCAAGATGAAGCAACACTCCTCCTTTCCTATGGAGATGCTCACATCCCGCAGGGCATAGAGAGAATCATCATAAACCTTGGTGGCATGTTCGATGGTGATCATCTTCAGAAGAGCGCTATGGAGCGTACCCTCGCGGAGACATCACGCGAAGAAGCCCTTTATCTCTGTCAGGAGATTGATGTCGTTCGAGAGGTAATCCATGGCCTTATTGAGCGCTGGATGCTGCTCCTGAAGCTCGGCATAATCCAGCAGCAGGAGCTGGAGTTCCCGGATCTCCTTCTCGATGAGTATGCGGATACTTGAAATATGTTCATCGCTCAGCTCAACCATTGCATCCACCCCGGCCTTTCCCCTTGCTTTACCGGGCGATTTTATCATCCGCAAGAGCTCATCGGGCGAAAGATCGAGCGCCTTGGAAAGCTTTTCGACCACCTTTTGGCTGGGCCTCTGCGGCGGTTCATGTTCATACTGCAATATGGTCTTCGCTGAAACCCCACACAGTTTGGAAAGCGTTTCCAAGGTGAATCCTTTGGCCTTCCGGATCTCCTTAATGCACTTCACCATGAACCTCCCATTTTTGCTATATTTTCCATAATGATGTTATATTGTAAAAAAAATCAATAGGATTTCGTAATGCCCAAGATTTGCCAGGAAGAGATGGAACGCTCCCGTTGTCGGGGGGGGAGAATCCGGCCGAAGGCTCCCGTAGATGCACTATCCGCTTATATCATCAGCTAGGATTTCTCTTCATCATAACGGGTTGATTCCATCCGGGAGACAAGCCATACCTGAAAGCCAAGATTGTGAAATATATGGCGAGACATGCACTTCTCCGTTAAAAACTGTATTTTGCCATGCTCTCCCCGGCACGTGGGAAAAAGTATCCGGAGTTTGTACAAGAGTTCTGGGACAAGGTTCAGGAGGTTCATAGCTCCCCAGAATGCATGCAAAAGGAGCACGAATTCTCCCGGACATATCCAGAGTGAGGAGCCAACGAACGAGAGCCCTTCCCTGCATGGTACGGTTTTCGCATGAAGCTTGCCATGGCGCGCGAGAGCGAAGAGGGACAGGAACGAACTGAACAGCCTACCCGTAAGCGTCTACGGGATGCCCGCGAGAAGGGGCAGGTCGCCAAGAGTCTGGAGCTGATCACGGCCATCCTCTTTCTAACCACGGTCCTCGCTTTCTACTTCTATATCCCATCGGTAGCGTCAAAACTTGCATCTGTCACCAAGTATTATCTTGGCAATCTCATGGCATGGAACGGGAGCACGGAGTCCCTGATCGGCATCTTCCATTTCATGGTGGTGCAGACAGCCATGATGCTTCTCCCCATTTTCTTGATCTTTCTCGTCATCGGGTTGGTGTCGAATATCGTGCAGGTCGGGTTCACCATAAGCGTCGAGCCCCTCGTCCCGAAGCTCTCCAAGCTCAACCCACTGACCGGGATAAAGAACAAGTTCTTTTCCGTAAGGAGCCTGGAGCAACTCATCAAATCCCTCCTCATCCTCACGGTCATAGCCTGGGTCGCCTACCGGGCAATCAAACGCGAACTCCCCGTCTTCCCCCCGCTCATCAATTCTGATGTAAGCGTCATAGCTTTGACATTTTTCCGGGCGACGATGCACCTCCTCTGGGACGCCCTGTGGGTCTTCATCATCATTGCCGTCGTGGATTTTACTTTTCAGCGCTGGCAGCATATACAGGACCTCATGATGACCAAACAGGAGGTCAAGGAGGAGATGCGGCAGACCGAAGGCGATCCGCAGATCAAGAGCCGGATCCGATCGATACAGTTCCAGATGGCACGGAGGAGAATGCTCAAGGCGGTGCCGAAGGCGTCTGTGGTCATCACCAACCCGACGCACTTGGCAATAGCTTTGCAATATGAACGCGGGAGGATGATTGCACCCATGGTTGTAGCGAAAGGCGCCGGTTTGATTGCCGAGAAGATCAAGGAGACCGCGCGTCATGCATCCGTGCCCATTGTGGAGAACAAGCCCCTGGCGCAGGCCTTGTATAAATCGGTCGAGATCGGCGAATACATACCGGAAGATCTCTACCGGGCCACGGCCGAGATCCTGGCCTACGTGTACCGGCTAAGGCCCGGGATCAATCTCTAGGGAGCGCTGAGAACGACGGGAGTTTGACATATGGCGAGAGCAGCTGCTTTACCGTTTAGATGGCCAGAGAACATTGCCAGCGACATGTTCATGAGCTTCGGCGTGCTTGTGGTGTTGGTTATCGTCCTCATTCCCCTGCCCACCTTTGCCCTGGATATCCTCCTGACCTTCAGCCTCACCATCGGCATCACCATCCTCATGGTCGGCATGTATACCACCAACCCCTTAAATTTCTCGGTATTTCCCTCCTTGCTCCTCGTCGTCACCTTGTATCGGCTGGCCCTCAACATCGCCTCCACGCGCTTGATCCTCTTGCATGGATCCGAGGGCGATCTCGCCGCCGGGCGGGTGATCAGGGCTTTCGGCCAATTTGTCGTCGGCGGCAGCTATGTGGTGGGCATGGTGGTCTTCGTCATCTTCGTCATCATCAATTTTGTCGTCATCACCAAGGGCGCCACGCGCATCGGCGAGGTCACGGCGCGATTTACCCTGGATGCCATGCCGGGTAAGCAGATGGCCATCGACGCCGACCTCAATGCTGGGATGATCACTGAGGACGAGGCGCGCCAGCGCAGGGGGCAGATCGCCCGCGAGGCGGAGTTCTACGGCGCAATGGACGGTGCCACCAAGTTCGTACGGGGCGATGCCATAGCGGGCATCCTGATCGTCCTCATCAACATCATCGGCGGCATCATCATCGGCGTTCTGCAAATGGGGATGCCCTTTGCCGAGGCGCTCAGGACCTACACCCTCCTGACCATCGGTGACGGTCTGATCGCCCAGGTCCCAGCGCTCATCATATCCACCGCGGCGGGTATCGTGATCACGCAGTCGGCCACAGATAAGTCGCTCGGGAAACTCCTCCAGCAACAGCTCTCCTTCCAGCCCATGGCGATCATGAGTTCGGCGGCGATCGTCTTCTTCTTCGGGCTCATGCCCGGCATGCCGCACATCGCCTTCATGCTCACTTCATCGGGGATTGCCGCCCTGGGCTGGGTCAGCATGCGGGCAAAGGTCAATGAAAAGCTGGAAGAGCTCCCTCCCCCTGAGGAGGAGGTTACTCCCGAGGTCCTGCTCCCCATGGATGTTCTCGAATTCGAGGTTGGTTACGGCCTCATTCCCATGGTCGATACCGCACAGGGGGGCGAGCTCCTCTCCCGCATCAAGGGGATGCGGAGGCAGGTCGCGGGCGAATTCGGCATCATCGTACCGCCCATCCATGTACGCGACAACCTCGAGCTGAAGCCGAACGAATACCGGCTCCTCCTGAAAGGCGCGGAGATCTCCCGCGGAGATGCCATGGTAGACAGGCTGCTGGTCCTCAATCCCGAGGAGATCGCCACCGACATCCCCGGCATACCCGTAAAGGAGCCGGCCTTTGGCTTACCTGCCCTCTGGATCAAGAAGGCGGACAACGAGCGGGCGCAGCTGGCGGGGCTCACTGTCGTGGATCCCTCTACGGTCATTGCGACCCATCTGACGGAGGCCATCAAGGCCAACGCTCATGAGCTCCTGGGTCGCCAGGAGCTCCAGTCCATCCTGGATACTGTGACGAAGTCGCACCCCAAGGTCGTGGATGAGCTCGTCCCGGGGACACTGCCTCCGGGTGTCATCCTGCGGGTGCTCAAGAATCTCCTCAAGGAGCGGGTTTCCATCAAGAATATGCTCACCATCCTGGAGACCCTCGCCGATTACGGGGCCATCACGAAGGATCCGGATTTTTTGACGGAGTATGTCAGACAAGCCCTCATGCGCATCATCGCCCGGCCCTACGTGCAGAACAATGCCATGAATGTCTTGGCGTTGGATCCTGCCATCGACGCCCTGGTCGCCAACTCCATCCACCGCTCCGAACATGGTTCGTATCTTGCATTAGACCCCGACAGGACGCAGAAAATCCTGCTGGCTCTGACCAAGGAGGTGAATAAGGTGAGCAAACAAGGCATCGTTCCGGTCTTGCTAAGCTCGCCGATGACACGGGCGTATATCAAGCGCCTGACTGAACGGTACATGCCGGAGCTCGTGGTCCTCTCGCACAACGAGATCCCTCCTGATGTCACGCTAAAAAACCAGGGGATGGTACGGATAGATGCAGATTAAGACTTACAAGGCCGCCTCGATGAAGGAGGTGCTGGCTCAGATCAAGACCGAGATGGGTCCGAACGCCGTGATCGTCTCCACCCGGCAGTTCAAGGACGATACCTACGGGCTCATGACCAAGCCCGTGGTGGAGGTCACGGCCGCGGTGGACTATGACGCCATGCGTGGGGGTACCCCGCAGACCCCGAAGGTGATCACGCTTCCCCCGCAGATCAAAGTGCACGACGATGTCACGCACTTGAGCGCCGAGATCACCGAACTCAAGGGGATGATGAAGACGCTGCTTACCCACACCGGGGTCGAGCACAACCGGGAAAACCCCTTGCGGGACGCATTCATTGACCGCGGCCTGAAGCCTTCGCTCGTAGACCTCATGTTCTCGAAACTCGGGGATAAGGCTTCGATGAGTTCTGTCATGGGGCTCCTAGCTAAGGTCATTCGGACATCGCAGATAATCTCGGACAAGTTCTGGATTTTCCTGGGCACAACCGGGGTGGGCAAGACCACCACGATCGCCAAGATAGCGGCCAGGGCAGTCTTTCAGGAAGGGAAAAAAGTCGCCCTCATCACCCTGGACACATATCGGATCGGGGCGATCGAGCAGGGACGCATCTATGCTAAGATCCTCGGCATCCCCTTCGTTTCCGTAACGACCCCAGATGAATTCAGGCAGGCAGAGGGAAGATTCCGTGCTATGGATCTGGTCCTCGTGGATACGATCGGCAGGTCGCTCTCCAGTGATGAGCACATTGCGCAGCTCAGGGAGTATTGTGACGGCAAAAGCATGTGCAAGTTCCTCCTCATCCCGGTGGCGACGCGTGATCGGGAGATGGAGAGTACGACGCGGACCTTCGCGCCGCTTTCCATCGACCGTATGATATTCACCAAGGCAGATGAGGCTGTGATTGCGGGGACGGTCCTGACGCATAATCTCCTCTTCCGGACGCCCATCGCCTACATCACGAACGGCCAGCGGGTGCCCGAAGATATCGAGGTGGCGACCCCAGAAAAGATCATCACTATGTGTCTCGGAGATATGGCATGAACGATCAGGCGCATACCTTACGCAGGATGATCAGAGGCCCCGACAACGCACCCCAGGTCATATCCGTTACTTCGGGCAAGGGGGGGGTGGGAAAGACGAGTATCGTTGTCAATATGGCCATCATCATGGCATCCCTGGGAAGGAAGGTCCTTGTCTTCGATGCCGATCTGGGCTTGGCCAACATCGATGTGATGCTTGGGCTTACCGCGCGGTACAACATCAAGCATTTCCTCGAAGGCCAGTGCAAACTCGCGGAAATTCTCCTCGAAGGTCCCAACGGGATCAAGATCATCCCTGCCTCCTCCGGTGTCCAGGAACTCGTCGACCTTTCCCATGAGCAGCAACTCTCCATCGTGAACGCCCTGGATTACTTTGACGAAGATCTGGACTACATGCTCGTCGATACCGGAGCGGGGATTTCACAGAACGTGATGTATTTCAATACGGCCTCGCAACGAATCATCGTCGTGGTGACGCCGGAGCCCACGTCCATCACCGATGCCTATGCGCTCATCAAGGTCTTGAGGACTAAGTATGGCATAAAAAGATTCGACCTGATCATCAATAATGTGCTATCTATGGCGGAAGGAAACGCGGTGGCGAAGAAATTGATGTTGGTATGTGATCGATTCTTTGGAGATGTAGCTCTTGACATGCTGGGGTCTCTGCCGCATGATGCTACCATACCGGAGTGTATCCGGGTGCAGAAGGCGTTTGTAGGGGTCAATCCTGCGGGAGAGGCGGCACAGAGACTCATGGGGGTCGTGAAACGGCTGGAACAAACAGTTCTCGCGCATGGAAGCGGGAATATCCAATTCTTCTTCAAACGGCTGCTCCTCCATCAGGCTAAGGGGACGAACCATGCAGGACATAGCGTTTCCAGACCTTACTGAAGAAGAAAAAACCAACCCCAAGATCAGGGCAAAGGTCATCAACGAGTTTGCCCCGTTGATCAAGTATATCGCCAGCCGGATCGCCATGCGGCTGCCGCCCCACATCGACATCCACGATCTCATCAATGCCGGTGTCATCGGTCTCATCGATGCCATGGAGAAGTTTGATGCCTCGAAGAACATTAAGTTCAAGACCTATGCCGAGTTCAGAATCAGGGGCGCCATGCTCGACGAGCTCCGTTCCATGGATTGGGTTCCGCGCTCGATCCGCCAGAAGGCACGTAAGATCGAGGATGCATACATCAAACTCGAGGCCATCCTCGGCAGACCGGCCACCGATGAAGAGGTCACGCTCGAGCTCGAAATCGACATGGACAGCTTCTACCGACTCCTGTCCGAGACGGCCTCCGTATCGCTCTTGAGCCTCGATGACCTCGGCGAGGACAACCAGGACGCCTCCAAGCGGAACCTGCTTGAATATATCATGCAGGACGAAAAGGACTGGCCTACCCACAAGATGGGGCGCAGCGAGGTCAGGGACATGGTGGCCAGGGCGATCCAGTCGCTGCCGGAAAAGGAGCGCATGGTGATATCCCTGTACTACTACGACGAGCTTACCATGAAAGAGGTCGGCCATGTACTCAAGTTCACCGAGTCACGGGTCTCCCAGATACATACCAAATCCATCCTCCGCCTCCGCTCAAAGATGCATAAGATCCTCAGAGAGATCAGGGGCTAAAGATTTCTTGACCAAGTTTCGAAGAGATAAAAAAGACCCTGGGAGGATGCGATGGCTATCGACAAGAACATGAAGATACTCGTCGTAGATGACTTCTCGACGATGCGCAGGATAGTCAAAAATATTTTGCGGCAGCTCGGTTTCAACAATATCCTCGAGGCGGATGACGGGTCGACCGGTCTCGATACCCTCCAGAATGAGAAGATTGGCCTCATTATCTCGGACTGGAACATGCCCAAGATGACCGGGCTCGAACTTCTAAAGGCGGTCAGGGCGGACAATGCGCTCCAGGACATACCCTTCCTGATGGTTACCGCCGAGTCCCAGCAGGAGAATATCATCGAGGCAGTCAAATCCGGCGTGAACAATTACATCGTCAAACCGTTTACCGCTGAAACCCTGGGGAAGAAGATCGAGCAGATATTCAACAAGTAGAGGGAGTTATGGCCAAGCCCGAAAAAAAGGCAGAGCTCGATAAAGAAGGCATACGCCTATCCGCACAGGACAAAAAGGGAAAGCTGGACAAGGCCGATCTCGACCAAGATGGCTTAGCCCTGCCTGACCGGGATAAGGTCGCGCTCGACCAAGAAGGTATATCCCTCTCTCACGCCAAGCAGGAAGGCAAAGAGGAAGGGGAGGGAGAGGTTGGAGATACACCCCAAGGCCGAGAGAGACTTCCCAGGCGCACCGTCCTCATCATTGCCGCAGCCTCGGTGGTCGTCCTGCTCATGGCCGGCATAGGGGGGGGTCTCTGGTACAGGGCATCGCATAAGGTCGAGGAAACCAAGCCTGTTGCCCAGGTACAGACCGTGAAGCCGTCCTCGGTACTGAATCAGGGAGAGATCGTTCTCGACCCATTCATGATCCTCTGCACCCCGCAGAAAAAGGACAAGGCGGGCCTGCTCATCGCCCAGGTCACCCTGCAGGTGAATCCCAAGACCTCCGCCAATGTGCAGGATAAGCTGTTTGAAATACGCACAATCATCGCCGATTACCTCACCAAGAATGTGCAGATCTATACCGAGTACGAAATCACTGAAATGATACGCGAGGCTCTCCGACCGTTCGATGTGACCGACGTGGCCTTTACGCGGTATGATTTGAAGTAGGCATGATCCTCCATATCCCTATACTGGATAAGGGAAGATGTCGGGTTATATGGAATTATCTACTATCGACAGGCTGGTGAGCTCGGATGATCCCGCCGATAGGCGCCAGGCAGCTGGCCTGCTGGCCGAGGTAGGTGGAGGAGAAGCCTTAAACCGGCTCGAGAAGTTGGTCGTCGATCCGCATAAGGGCGTGCGGGAGGTCGCCCAGGACTCCCTCATCTTCATCGGCGACCGGGATGCAGTCAGGAGGATTGCGCCACTTGTCGGTTCAGCAGACGCCGGGATAAGGAACACAGCCATCGAGATCCTGAGGAGAATCGGGGAGGACGGCCTCGACATCCTTCACGGGCTCACGCAAAGCCCGGATGACCGCCTGCGATTGTTCATCGTGGATATCCTCGGGAGCATCGGGAGCCACGAGAGCGTGAACACCCTCATCCAATGCCTCTTCGATGAAAATCCCAATGTGCGGAATCAGACTGTGATCTCCCTGGGAAACATAGGCGATCCGCGGGCGTTTATACACCTGCGGGCGATGATCAACGATGAAGAGTGGATCCGCTTCTCCGTGATCGAGGCCCTGGCAAAGATACCCCATGCGGGGGTGGTGGATTTCCTCCTGCACGAACTCGAACGCTGGTCGTATGACGAGATCACCCTGTCCGCGATCCTTGAGACCCTCGGTAACATCCCGTCCGAAAAGGCGATCAGACCCCTGTTGGAAATGATCGACAGCGCCGGGAGTTACATCCAGACCGCCATGGTAAATACCCTCCTGAAAATCACACCAGATATCGCCTCCCTCGAAAAGAGTCAAAGGGAGACGATCAAATACATCATCGAGGAAAACCTTGCGGAAGCTGATGACGAGCTGCTCAAGCACATGCTCACGGCGCTTGCAAGGATCGGCGACAGGCGGAGTGCCGAACGGATCATTGCGTGCACCACAGACGTCGACCCGGATACCTCTGGGGAGAAGTGGGAGGATATCCGGAATGCCCTGATCGATATCGGTGAGATCACCACTACGCTCGGACTCCTCGATGCCGATGAGGAAAAGCTCAAGATCCTCGGAACGGAGATACTCTCTCGGATCGGCGGAGAGGCAGAGGCCGAGAAGATCTCGCAACGCATACCTACCACGCGAGGATATGTGAAGAGAGCCTTTGTCCAGGCCTTGGCCCAGATCGCTCCCGCCTCGGTACGGGACACCTTCAGGCAGCTCGTACATGATGACGACGGACATGTAGCAGCATATGCCATACGGGCACTGGGCAATCTCGGATACCCGGAGGACATCGACGAGCTCAAGCCCTTTCTCTCCCATCCTTACGCCGATGTGCGGGAGATGGCCCTCGATGCGATCGCCCGCATCGGCTCAATGATGGCGGAGGAGACCTTCCTTGCCCTTCTCGGAAGCGATGACGCCCAGATGCGGATAGCAGGGTTGAGAGGCCTTGCCAGACTGGACAGCCCGCGCCTTACCGAGTCCGCACTCAGGATGGTAAAGGATAGTCAGAGCGAGGTCCGGCTCTCAGCGGCACAGATCGCCAAAGATACAGGTCTCGCCTTGGACAACGAAATTTTGCAGGCCCTCCTGGCCGATGATCATCACGAGGTCCGCTTCGTGGCCATCGACATCGTGGGAAGGCAGAGGATGAAAGCCTTGCGGCATGTCCTGGATGCTGCCATACGGAGCGATGACCAGTGGATGGCCTTCCATGCCATAGAGGCCCTCGGCCGGTTCCAGGATGATGACGCCAGGACGAAGCTGCTCGATATCCTTTCCGGCGAGGATGATTTCCTCCGCATCGCTGCGGTCAAGGCCCTGGGGGAATGGGGGGACGAAGGCCTGGCCGAGGAACTGGAGATCTACAGCGACGACCAGAATCCGGATGTTGGTCGGGCCGTGTCGCAAGCGATAGACAAGTTACGAGGGCGTGGGTTCTGATATGGATGCCATCTTCGAAAAGATAAAAGGCACAGAGGACCTCCCGACCCTGCCCGTGGTCGCCATGGAGGCGCTCAACCTGGCCCATTCCCCGAATGTGACCATCAACAAACTCTCGGAGGTCATCCACCGCGACCCGCCGCTCGCCGCGAAGGTCCTCAAGATGGCGAATTCGGCCTTCTACCGGCGGGGAGAAAAGGCCATCGAGACCGTCCAGCGGGCGATCACCGTCCTCGGTCTCAATGAGATCGTCAACATCACTTCGTCGATCTCCGTACTCACGAGTTTTACGAGCGAGAAGGGCTACATCTGGGAGACGTTCTGGTACCACTGCGTGGCCACCGCCATCGTCGCACGCTCCATGGCGCACAAGCTCAGGATGGATACCAGCGGGAGAGAGTTCGTGGGAGGGCTGCTCCATGACCTCGGCAAGCTCGTCCTGGATTATTATTTCCGCGCGGACTTCTCGAAGGCCCTCGACCAGTCCATCGAAAAGGATTGCCCCCTCCACGAGGCGGAGCAGCGCATTCTGGGCACCACCCATATGGAGGTTGGCCACTACGTAGCCCAGAAATGGAACCTTCCCGACTACCTGATCGATATCATTCGCTGGCACCATGCGCCAAGGCATGCGCAGCATCAGGTCATTACCGCGCTTATTTCCATCGCCGACCTCCTCGCCAAGGCCAAGGAACTCTCCTATGGCGGAGACCGGATGTCCTTCATCCTCTCCGACCAGGAGGGGTGGAAAATCCTGAACGACAAAGGCTACCCCATGGACGATCTCGATCTCGAACGTATCACCTTTGAAATGGATGATCTCTCTGATAAGGTGCGGGAGTATATCACCACGGTTACAGATTGAGGAGGGAAGGGCAACCTCGATGGAACCAGCGAGCGTACCGAGCGGAATCCTGATGACCGAAGAGCATTTCCGCCAGCTCAGGGACTTCATCTATGAGAAGTCCGGGATATACTTTGCTGACAACAAGAAGAGCCTGCTCGAAAACAGGCTGACGTTCAGGCTCAAGGCCCATAATCTGTCCGACTATGACAAGTACTACTACATGCTCAAATACGACCCCCAAGCCACTAAGGAGCTCTCGGCCCTGTACGACAGCATCACGACCAACGAGACGAGCTTCTTCCGGAGCCCGCCCCAGATCCAGGCTTTTCAGGAAAAGGCCCTGCCCGATATCATGGCCCACAGGCAGAAAACCGGCGAGCAGCTTTTGCGCCTGTGGTCAGCAGGCTGCTCCACGGGCGAGGAACCGTATACCCTGGGGATCGTAGCCAAGGAGGTGCTCAAGGACATGCTCACCGAATGGGATGTGAAGATCTCCGCCAGCGACATCAGCGAGAAGGCGCTGAAGAGCGCAAAACAGGCCACCTACAACGAATATGCCTTGCGGTCCGTACCGCCTGAGATACGCCAGAAATACTTCATGGCCAACGGAGGTCACTACACCATCATCGATGAGATCAGGAATCTGGTGGAACTCCAGTACCTTAATTTCATGGACTCCCAGCGGGTCCAGCTCATGAAGGGCTTCGACATCATATTCTGCAGGAATGTCCTCATCTATTTTGACGATGCCGCGCGCAAGAAATTCGTCGCCCAGCTCTATGACAACCTCAATCCAGGGGGCTACCTGTTCATCGGCCATTCGGAATCGCTCCACAACATCACGCGGGCCTTTAAACTGGTGCACTTCCCGGGGGCATTGGGATACAAGAAAGAATAGGTGGAGGAACCTATGGACAAGATCCTGATCATTGACGACTCCGCGACCGTGAGAAAGCTCCTCGTCCATACCCTGAAGCCAAAGCACTATCACTGCATCGAAGCCACCGATGGAATAGACGCCCTGGAGAAGCTTGCCCAGCACCCGGATGTCAGACTGGTCATCTCCGATCTCAATATGCCGAACATGGACGGCATCGAGCTCATCGACAATATCAGGGGCAACCTGGAATTCAAAGACCTGCCCATCATCATGCTCACGACGGAAAGCGGGCCCGAGCAGAGAAAAAAGGCCTACGCTGCCGGGGCGAACCTCTACCTGGTGAAGCCCTCCCCGCCCCACATCATCCTCTTCAAGGTGCAGAGCCTCATCGAGGCAGACAAATAAACCGCAACTCCCTGCACCGACAAATAGAGAGGCTCCTTCTTCCTCCGATAGCGGCGCCTCTCCGCCGTCTCTCAAGGGGAGATCGACCGCTTTCATGCGTGCGAGAGCCCTTGCATGCCGAACAGGAAACGCAGTGTGCCGATCCGCCTGATCATGACCTCATACAGCACCATGATAATGACAAAAGATACGGGAGCGAGGACGGCATACTTCACCGCAACCCCTGCTCTCCAGGAGATAAGAAAGAAGGCGATGACCACGATCACCGTCTGGTGGAGGATGTAGAACGGGAGCACGGCTTCGTTCGCATACCGTAGGCATCCGTTCGAAAAGTTCAGGAACCTCTCCCCACCGCCGAGGATCGCGACCAGCCAGCACCAGGAATTGCCTGCGCGCAAAAGCGCAAATCCCGGTGCGTGCGATGAAGCCCCGGAGGTCAACAGGAGATACCCGGCGATGGTGGTGACGATCAGGAGTGCCAGCGCCGGGATCATCCCTCTTTCCACCCCCTTTCTGAACCGCGGATCGGCACTCATCACCGCACCCAGGAGAAAAAAGAGGAGATAGGTGAACGGACTCCAGCCGCCGAAATCCCGGAAACCAATCCCCTTGGGCTGGAGGTTGACGAGCATCTCCGTGAGCGCAATCGGAATGACAAAGAGCAAGATGCCCCCCGGCTTTGCACAAAGCTCGGCTACCCGAGAAACGAAACCCTGGCCTGAGCCTGTCCGCAGAAACCGGAACAAGGGGAGCATGATGAGGGAGAAGAGGAACAGCATCTCCAAATACCACAGGTGGAGCCCCATCCAGGGGAAATTTCCGCCGAAACCGTAGAGCCCGTCGAAATAATGCGGGAGAAATCCAAAGTAAGAACCGTTGAACGGTCCCTGGCTGAACCGCTCGAGATACACCTGGGGCGGCACAATCACAAAGGTGCCAAAGATCAACGGCACAACGAGTCGCTTGAACCGCTCCCCAAGGTATTCCCGGTTGGTTCTCCGACCCAGGGCGTACCAGGCGCTCATCGCGGAGAGGAGGAAGAAGAGCGGCATGATGAACTGGGCCACGACCGCGACGAACACGGTAAATCCGAAGGAGAGCTCGGGATTCTTCACTTGCCAGCCGTCACGATCGAAGAACCGCGCACAGTGGAAGAAAAAAATCATGAGCATGGCAAGCACCCTCAGCCAGTCGATGTCGTATCTCCTCTCCTGCCCTGCCATGCCCATCCCTCCTCTCAAAGATTATCCGTATATTCGATAAAGAAGCAAGCTCAGTCAAGAGAGAAAGGACGGGCGAGAGCCAGAATCAAGGACCCAACGACGTAAAAGATCGAGCTCCCCCCCTCCTGGTCTGGGTCTCAGGGGGGGAATCCGATTCTGCTTACCAGTAAAGGAGTGCCCTGCTCCTTCCAGTGGCACCCATGATCAGATTGAAAATATCCTCCATGACGCATTGAGGGCACAGGAACTGCTCGGGTTCGATGCTTTCCGAGGACATAGTGAGCTTACCTGCATCGAAAAGCATGCGTTTCGGGGCGCCCTGCTTATCGGACCACGGTGACCACAAGGGCAGATCGGTATCGGCGCCATTCGGGTCGCCCGTGCGCGCAAACTGGGCCACATAAGTCATCATGGCATTGGAGAGAGGTTCCCGGCTAGCGCGGTTGGCGTCGCTCCAGGCAAAGCTGGTCAAACTCGACTTGTCCGTGATGAAGTTCCCGAAGAAGAAGGGCAGGTCCATGGCATGCGCCGCCCCGATCAGGTAATCGAAGGGCTCCGGCTCTTCATCCCAGAGGAATTTATAGACGTAGACCGCATCCTGATACTTTTTCGCTGCTGGCGCCATGGTGTCGGTGCCGTTGGCTTGAAACGTGAGCTGGCCCAGGGGGGTAAGGAGGGCGTAGAGCATGAACATCTGGGGCCAGTCGGCGGGATCTAGAACCTCCGCCAGATTATAATCAGGATGGTTCGGGTTGAAACTCTCCATGAACTCCCAGAACTTGCGCGGCGGGAATAAGGCCAGGGGGACGAAGAGCTTCAGCTCTTCCATCGTGCACCCCATAAGGAGCGGCACGCGGTTGTAGTTTCCTGTGCGCAGGCACTCCAGTGGGCTTGCGGGGATGACATAGCCGTCTTCATAAATCCCCATGCTGGCATCCGAGCTCAATGCGTCATACTGGGATGCGGCCATTGGCACGCTGTTCTGTGGGGCATAGATCTCCGGTATGGTCTTCGAGCGCAGATACTGCCTGATCCATTGCTTATACTGCTCCTCTCCCAGTTGCGTCTGCAGGTCCTGGAGGAATTGTTCCGCATTCTGGGCATCTTGGGCATACCCGTCCTGTATGAGGAGGCGGTTCAGCATGTCCTGCGCCTTCTGCTGGGCGCTTGCCAGGGAGCAGGATTGGCTGAAGCCGCTGTGCACAATGGCCTTGTGGAAGAGGCCCGCAGCCAGCGGCGAGGCAAGCATCGAGTAGACATTGAAGCCCCCCGCCGATTGTCCGGTTATGGTCACATTTTGGGGGTCGCCGCCGAAGGCGGCGATGTTGTTGCGGATCCAGGTCAAGGCCTTGATGATGTCCAAAGTACCGTAGTTGCCGGAATCATCGCGCGGGTCTTTCCCCTCGCACAGGGCGGGATACCAGAACCAGCCGAACTCTCCGAGCCGGTAGTTGAGCGTGACAAAGACCATGTTCGACCGCGCGGCGAAGTGTGCGCCGTCGTATATGCTCAAGTCGGAGCGTCCGGTGATATTAGCGCCGCCGTGGATGAAAACGTAGACCGGGAGCTTCTTTTCATGCGAACGGGGGCGCCAGATATTGAGGTAGAGGCAGTCCTCGCTCCCCACCGGCACTCCCTCGCCCGGGAGCTCGCCAAGGGACTCCACACCGGTCTCGGAGAGGTAATTCCCATACTGCACGCAATAGCTGCAGAAGCGCCCCGCATCCCGTATACCCTTCCATGGCTCAGAATCCTGCGGAGCGCGCCAGCGCAGATCACCCACAGGCGGCTTGGCGTACGGCAAACCCAGCCAGGCCCAAGTGTCGTAATTTGTCTCGAAGCCTTTTACATAGCCGTAGGCGGTCTTCCGAACGAGGGGGTCATGCGTAGTTGCATCCTGGTTCGATTCGGATCCTGTCTGTGTGAGCGCATGATCCGCATCGGATGATGAGCTGCACCCCCCAAAGAAGCCGAAACAAGACAATGCCAGGATAAGACTGATAAGCCAACGATTGTGCTTCATATGCACCTCCCCTTTTCACCCTGAAATCCAAGTCCCCCTGCTCCATGAGGCAGGTGAACGATTCCAGCCCAAGAGCCAGGAATAACCGGGCGCTTAGCACATTGTGCAGATAATATAATAGTAATATTCCAGATTGGCTTGTCAAGGGAGCAGTACCAATTCGGCTGCCTCAACAAGTAAAAAACAATCTTTCTGATCTCCCGCGAGGGTGGATTCAGCATTTAAGGATTGCTGTACATCCGCCCGATCAGCTCCTGGTACCGCTCGTTGATTACTCGGCGTTTCACCTTCAGGGAGGGGGTGAGTTCGCCGGTCGATACGTCAAAGGGCGTGTCGAGGAGGGTGAAATACTTGATTTGTTCATACCGGGGCAGGTTCGCATTCACGACCTCCACCTCCTTGGCAATCAGCGCCTTGATTTCCGGTTTGGCTACCAGTTCGGAGGGAGTGGAGTAAGCGATGCCCTTGTCCCGGGCATAGCGCTTGAGACTTTCGAAGTCCGGCACGATGAGGGCGGTCAGGTATTTTTTCCCGTCGCCGACTAGGCACGCCTGGTCAATATAGAGCCTCTCTATCAAAGAGACCTCGATGGGATGCGGGGCGATATTCTTGCCACCCGAGGTGACGAAGAGCTCCTTTTTGCGGTCGGTGATCACGAGGAAACCCTCTTCATCGAACATCCCGATATCGCCGGTCTTGAAATACCCGTCCAGGGTGAACGCATCTTCGGTCTCCTCGGGCCTCTTCCAGTATCCTTTGAATACCTGCGGGCCTTTGACGAGGATCTCTCCATCCGGGGCGATCTTCTCCTCAGTACCGATCACTGGCCTGCCCACCGTGCCGGGTTTGACCCGCAACCGGTAGATGAGGGTGTAGTAGCAGAAGGTGAGCTTCAGAATGGAGATAGGGTTGGCATAGGGGGATTTGCCTTGTGCTGGTCCGACGATCATGAGATCGATGGTCGTATCCACGATCCAGTCATAGAGTAGCCGCTTCAGGCCGCTTTTAGGCTTCTTCAGGAAGAGTTCCGGCTGGTTGAAGTTGATCACCGGGCTGGTCTCGGTGAGGCCGTAGCCTTCGTTCAACTGGATGCCGAGCGACCGGAAGAAGGTGCATATCTCCTTCGAGAGCTTGCCCCCTCCCGAAAGGGCCAGGACCACCCGGTCCATGCCCAGCTTCCTCTTCAGACGGCTAAAGACGAGCATACTTGCCAGGCTGAACTGCAGGAGATGGAGGGGATTCATGCGTTTGCCGGTCGCCAGGCTTTCGGCGAAGAACCTCCCCTTATCCACGGCCCAGTGGAAAAGAACCTGGTAGGGCTTCTTGGCCCTGGACAGGGAGGACTGTACGATCTCATAGGTTTTTTCAAAAAGGCGGGGGATCGAGGTGATCACCTGGGGCCTGACTTCAAGGAGATCCCTGGCCACGGTCTGGTAGCTCTCGGCAAAGACGAGCTCGCCGCCGAGGTGCAGCCCGGTCACATGGTAGTCGCTCGTCCTGCCGTAGACATGGCACAAGGGGATATGCACCAGCGCTTTGAGGTGCAGATCGCGCTCCCGTTCCCGCTGCATCATCTCGGAGGAGGCGCACTGATGCATGTTGGAAACCCAGTTCCCCTGGGTCAGCACCACTCCTTTTGGCCTCCCGGTGGTGCCCGAGGTGTAGATGATAGAGGCAATGTCATCGGGAATGACCCGCTGTATCCCCTCTTCAATCGTCTCCCTGCTTACCTTCTGCTTCCCCATGACTATGACCTCCGGAAAGGCATAGACACCCTGCTTCTGCTCCCCCTCCCAGGGGCTCATGAGGATAATGATCAGATCTTCCCTGTCGCGGAGTGCACCGATCACCTCAAGAGCCTTTGGCTGGGTGGAGGCGATCACCACCCGCGCCTCGCTGTCCTCGATCATATATGCGAGCTCCTCCTCGGACACCGTGGGGTAGAGGGGCACGCCGATTGCGCCGCAGGCCTGAATGGCCTGGTCTGCAATGATCCAGCGGGGCGTGCTTTCCGAGAAAATCACTACCCTGTCGCCACGGACTACCCCCAGGGCGATGAGTCCCTTGGCCAGGTCTATGGCCTCTTCGCGCGCCTCCTTCCAGGTCATGGAGGAAAAGCGCTCGCTCGGCCGGCCTTCTCTATCGAACTTCCCGGTGAGAAAGGGGAAATCATCGCCGTAACGCAGCGCCTGGCTGTGAAATATTCCGCACAGTGTGTCCGTCCTGTATCCCATGACCTCACCTCCTTGCAACGTATACCACCTCGAAGAAGCTCAATCTCCCCAACGCAGACCACAAATGTTTAGCCTCCCTGAAGATTCAGGGGGGATGAGGGGTTTGAGCTTATAAGATTCATTTCAGTTCCTGGCTCGATAGCCCAAACAGACGCCTGGCTACAATGAGGGTGTTGATCTGGCCAGTGCCCTCGAAGATATCATTGATCTTGGCGTCCCTGAGCCATTTCTCCAGGAGTTCGTGCTTGGAATAGCCTAGGGGGCCCGCGATCTCGACGGCCTTGTTGGTCACCCAGGTGATGGCCTTGCCGGTTTTGGCCTTTGCCACGGAGGCCTCGAGGCTGTTATGCTTTCCCGTATCCGCCATCCAGGCGGCCTTCCAGGTGAGGAGCCGCGAGGCCTTGATCTGGGCCTCCATTAACATGAGGTCCCGTTCGGCTGTGCCGAGCGTATTCGGGTTAAGCCCATACCGCAGTTGGCCGCCGTTCTGCTCGTAGAGTTCCTTTACCCGGTCCAGGGCGGCCTGGCCGATGCCGATGGCGGAAGCGGCCACCATGGGCCGTGTGGCGTCAAAGGTAGCCATGGCCCCCTTGAAGCCCGTCTTGACCCCGGGATCCCCCAGGACATGATCATAGGGGATCCGGCAATCCTCGAACACGATGGAGGCGGTATCCGAGGCGCGTATCCCGAGCTTATCCTCCACCTTGGTCACCTTCATACCAGGTGTGTGGGCCTCGACCACAAAGCTCTTGATCCCGGCGCGGCCCGCCTTGCGGTCGCGGGTGGCCCAGACCACCACGATACCGTCCGAGTCCTCGACCGCGCTCTTGCCCTGGGTGACAAAGATCTTTTCGCCGTTTATGATCCACTCACCCGCCTTTTCATCGAGTTCCGCCGTGGCGCGGATGGCCGCGGAGTCCGAACCTGCCCCCGGCTCGGTGATGGCCATAGCGCCCCATACCGGTTTTTCCGAGGTTGCGAAGCGTTGCAGGAATCTCTCCTTCTGTGCATCTGTTCCCACCGCCGCGATGGCTGCTCCGCCCAGGCCCATGAAGGGCATGGACAGGTAGAGACCGGCATCGCCCCAGGACAGCTGTTCAACGGACACGGCCATGATGAGGTTCTGGTATGTGACCTTCTTCTTTTCCCCCTGGGTATCGCCCTCCTTCTGCTTGCGGGAAGAACCACTGGCCGTGGGCCCTTTCAGGCCGCTCTTGGTAAAGATCCACATGGTGTTCACCCACTCTTCGCACTGCTCGTGCTCGTGGTCATCCGCCCAGCGGGCCCATTTCCGCATCAACGATTCCGCAAGCCCGTGTAGCATGTGCGCGACATCCTCAACCCCTTTGGGTATCTCGAAACTGATCATCTTTCCCTCCTCTTAGACGATGGCCAAGCCTTCAAAACAGGAAAAACCACGTCCGTTTCTGAGCCACCGCTCCACAGGATGCTCGCGGATATAGCCGTGGCCGCCTAAGGTCTGCACCGCATCGTCCGTGACCTTGACCACCACTTGATCGGCATAGAGCTTGGCCAGATAGGCCTCCTTGAAGGCATCATGACCGGCATCGAGACGCCAAGCGGCCTCCCAGGTCAGGAGACGTGCGGCCTCGATCTCCATGAAATCCTCCGCGAGCATGAAGCTGATGGCCTGCCGGTAGGCAATGGGTTCGCCGAAGGCATAGCGCTGGAGGGCATAATCCCTGGCATACTCATGAGCGGCCCGCGCCACCCCCACGGCCATGGCGTTCAAGGCCACCCGGGAATAGCTCATGATCCTCGAGAAATCGCAGCCTTTCCCTTCGCCCAGCACGGCCTCAGGGTCAACCACGACTTCCCTGAGTTCGATTCCAACCGTATCCAGGGCATTGAGCCCCATGTTCCGTTCACGGCTGCTGACCGTCAGTCCCTGTTGCGTACGGTCCACAATAAACCCGCCTACGTTACCATAGCCCTTCTGGCCCTCTATAGAGGCATAGACGAGAAATTTCTCGGCCTGGCTTCCCATGGGCACGAGGCACTTCCCCCCGGTGAGCAGATAGCTGCCGTTCTTGGACATGGCCGTACAGGCAAGCCTGCCGGGATCAAAGTCCATGACGGGTTCCATGACGGCAGCGGTGAGGCATGGGGGTTTCCCCCCGCAGACCAGAGGCAGGTAGTGCTTCTGCTGCTCGGGAGTACCTGCCGTCAGGAGCGGGTAGGCAAACAGCGCAGGGGCCAGGATCGTCATGGCCAGGGAAAGGTCACCCCAGGCCAGTTCCTCGGACAAGAGCACCCCGGAGACAGCTTGACGCTCCATCCCTGCCCCCCCGCACTCTTCTGGAATTACCGTGCTGATGAGCCCGAGTTCCCAGGCCTTATCCACGAGGCTGCCGGGAATCTCCCCGCCCTCGTCGCACTGGTGTGCGAGCGGCCGCAGCTGTTCGGCGGCAAAGCTCCTCGCCGTCTCCTGCATCATCTTCTGTTCTTCAGATGGTTCCAAACAAAACATACCGACCTCCATTTCAGAATATCCGTCTCATATCCTCCTTGTCAAAAGGATAACGGGCTTGAAATTTACCATATGGTAAATATATCAAACAGCAGATCATCTTGTCAATAATCTCAATGCAATAAAAACTATTTTTGCTGACCTTTTGATTACCATATGGTAAATATCACGTTCGATAAACACAGCCCTCAGGAAGGGGGTCTTCAACATTGCATGAGCATGCCCCATGCATGATAATGACCCCGCTCTGGCGGGGAAACAGGAGCGATAGGCAGTGAAGCATCGCAACAGCCCTGATGCAGGCAATGCGCGGGAAAGGATCCTCAAGGCCGCCGGTCAGGTGTTCGCGCTGAATTCCTACCAGGCCGCCACTACGCGCATGGTAGCCAAGGCGGCGCACGTGGAGCATCCGCTGATCCATTACTACTTCGGCTCAAAGGAGAAGCTCTATGAGGCGGTCACGGCCGATATCTATGAAGCGTACGGCCGGGCGCAGGAAACTTGGCTTGAAGGTTTCGAGCACCTGAGGCCCCAGGAAGGCCTGTCCATTTTCCTCGACCGTATGATCGACTATCATCTCAGCGACCCCAGCGCTCTGCAGCTCGTTGCCCTGAACATGGTCCATATCGGCCGACTTGAGGAGATCCCCGGTCACCGTTACATCATCCTCCAGATGGCCCGGATGCGACGCATGCTAGAGAAAAGGGTTCCGTTAAAGGGCTCCAGCCGCGAGATCGAAATGTTCATCTATTGCTTTCACAACCTCATCATCTCCCTGCTTGGCGCCATGTCCTGCCAGGCCCAGCTCTTGAACATGGACCCCGAAGGGAACGAGTACCGCGCCTGGGTGAAGGATGCGAGCCTGACCCTCTTCCTCCCCTGGCTGGAACGGCTCATCGCCCGCCGGTAAAAAAGCTCACAATTTTACAGGACACTAAAATTGGACGTGCCGACAGGCACGCATAAAAGGCGACGGTCAGGGATGTACCGGGTCCATTCCATCCCCTATTCGAGAGAGTCTGGGGGGGGCGAATGCCCTTGACACTCAAGCTCCCCATAAGCTAAACCCTGAGGAATGGAAGCGCACAAGAATACCAAGTATATCTTCATCACCGGCGGTGTGCTGTCTTCCCTGGGGAAGGGTCTTGCCGCAGCCTCTATCGGAGCCATCATGGAGACCAGGGGCTTAACGGTCACAAACATCAAGCTCGACCCCTATATCAATGTCGACCCCGGAACCATGAGTCCTTTCCAGCACGGGGAGGCCTTCGTGACCGAGGACGGGGCGGAGACCGATCTCGACCTCGGACATTACGAACGTTTCACCTCCACCGCGCTGTCCGCAAAGAACAATTTCACCACGGGCCAGGTATATGATGCCGTGATCCAGAAGGAGAGAAGCGGCGAATATCTCGGCAAAACAGTCCAGGTGATCCCACATATCACGGACGAGATCAAGGTCCGCATCCGGCAGGCCGCAGATGGCTATGATATCGCCATCATCGAAATCGGTGGCACGGTCGGCGATATAGAATCGCTGCCCTTCCTCGAGGCCATCCGGCAGTTCGGCTTCGATATGGGGAGGAACAACGTCCTATACATCCACCTCACGCTTGTCCCCTATATCATCAGCGCCGGCGAGCTGAAAACCAAACCCACCCAGCACTCGGTGCAGAAGCTCAGGGAGATCGGGATCCAGCCCCAGATCCTCCTCTGCCGCAGCGAGAAGCGGCTCTCGATGGAGCTCAAGGAGAAGATCGCCCTGTTCTGCAATGTGGAGAAGGATGCGGTGATCAATGCCGTGGATGTGCAAAGCGTCTACCAGGTGCCCCTGGAATTTCACCGCGAGGGGCTTGATAACAAGATCGTCGAGTACTTGAATATCTGGACCCGGGAGCCGCAGATGAAATCATGGGAGCTTCTCATCGAGAAGCTCCAGGGCCGGAAGCAAGAGGTGAATATCGCGATCGTGGGCAAGTACGTGAAGCTCATGGATGCATACAAGAGCCTGAATGAGGCTCTCGAGCATGGCGGGATCACCAACGACGTCAAGGTAAACCGCATCTATACGGAATCGGATAAGCTTACCGTGGATGCAGATCTCAAGGCCGTCTTCGAGGGTATCCACGGCATCCTCATCCCCGGCGGTTTCGGGGAGCGGGGCGTGGAAGGCAAGATTATCGCCGCCGGTTATGCCCGCAGGAACAGGATACCCTACTTCGGAATATGTCTGGGGATGCAGCTTGCCGTGGTGGAGTTTGCGCGCAACATCTGCGGTATGCAGGGATCGAACTCAACCGAGTTCGATCCCCATACCCCTTATCCGGTTATCGATTTCCTCCCCGGACAGCGGACCATCACAAAAAAGGGCGGCACTATGCGGCTCGGCGCCTATGAGTGTCGGCTTAGTCCTGACACGAAAGCCCTGCAGGCCTACGGGATCGAAATGATATCCGAACGGCATCGGCACCGGTACGAGCTCAACAGCACCTTCGAGGATCAGCTGACGAACGGAGGTCTGCTCATCAGCGGACGCAATCCCCAGACGAATCTGGTCGAGATCATCGAGATCCCTGACCACCCGTGGTTCCTCGGGTGCCAATTCCATCCTGAGTTCAAGTCCAAACCCTTAAGCGCCCACCCGCTCTTCCGGGAATTCATCAGAGCGAGTGTCGCATACAGGCAAAGCGGGGAATGATGGCGGTAAAGGTCGGTGAAGTTACCATCGGTGGCGGCGACCTGGTTTTAATCGCCGGGCCGTGCATCATTGAATCCAGGGAGCATGCGTATGAAATGGCAGCGGCTCTCAAGGAGATCACCGCACGCCTGCGTGTGCCCTTTATCTTCAAGGCCTCGTTCGACAAGGCGAACCGGTCGTCCATCGACGGATTCCGCGGCCCCGGCCTGAAAGAAGGGCTCGCTATCCTCTCCGGGATCAAGGTGGATCTCGATATTCCCATCACCACGGATATCCATGAGCCTTCCCAGGCCAATAGAGCAGCAAGGGTGCTCGACCTCCTCCAGATCCCTGCCTTCCTCTGCCGGCAGACCGATCTCCTACTAGCCGCAGGTGCTGCTGGGAAGCCGGTCAATATCAAGAAGGGGCAGTTCATGGCCCCCTGGGATATGCTCAATGCGGTGAAAAAGGTCGAGAGCACGGGCAACAAGGCCGTGCTCCTCACCGAACGCGGCGCTTCGTTCGGATACAACAACCTCGTTTGCGACCTCAGGTCGCTTGGTATCATGCGTACCTTCGGGAAACCGGTTGTGTTCGATGTCACCCACAGCCTTCAGTTGCCGGGTGGGAGGGGAGCTTCCTCCGGCGGAAATAGGGAGTTCATCGCCCCGCTGGCGCGCGCCGGGGTTGCCTTCGGCGTCGATGCCCTCTTCATGGAGGTCCATGACCGTCCGGAGGCCGCCCTGAGCGACGGTCCGAATTCGCTCAGGCTGATCGACCTCGAACCCTTGCTCAAACAGGTGGTAGCAATACACAGGATAGTGGCATGAAAAAGATCAGGGTGCTGGTGCTCGATGCAGACGGTGTACTCACCGACTCGAAGATCTATATCAGTGACAGCGGTGAGGAGATGAAGGCCTTCAACTGCAAGGACGGTCATGGTCTCAAGCTCATCATGCGGGCAGGCATTGAGGTGGCCATCATCACGGGCAGGATCTCGAGGGCGCTCGAGCATAGAGTGAGCGAACTGGGGATAGAGCACCTCATCCAAGGCGCGAAGGAGAAGAAGCCAGCCCTCCTGGAGCTGGCGCAGAGTCTCGGCTGCTCGACCGAGGAAATTGCCTATATGGGCGACGATGTGGTGGACCTGCCCGCCATGGCATTGTGCGGGCTCACCTTCGCCCCGCACGATGCCATGGACATAGTGAAATCACGGGTGGATTACGTAACGGAACGAAATGGAGGCCATGGGGCAGTGAGGGAGGCCATCGAGATCCTCCTGAAACGCCTGGGACTGTATGAAGCGGTCATGGAGCGCTATGTGGTATAAGGTATTGCTTGTTATCGGCATCATCGTCGGGGTATTGATCATGGTGAAGACAAGCGGCCCCGGCGTCCGGCAGATGATGCAGGGCGAGCAGAATTTCCTCCGCTCGGCACGCAACATCACCCTCTACGAAGTGAACCTGGAATCCCTCACGTCCACCACCATCCATGCGGCCAGCGCAGCCCAGAAACAGGACAACACGATCATATTCGAAACCCTTGACCTGGACCACGCTGGCAAGCTCCGCATGCATGCCCCCCATGCGACCTATGACATGAACACATCCCGACTGGTGGTTGATGGCGACATCACCCTAGAGACCTCGGATGGTTTAAAGGGCTTCTTCAGGAGCCTCACCTGGGACAGGAGATCCCGATTGGCACGGACGCATAATCCTGTTAGACTGGTGACGGCTGACGGGGTCATCGAGGCGCAAGGCGCCGAGTTCCTCGATGATCTTTCACGAATTAGTTTTATAGGTGGAGTACATGCGCAGATATCTCATATTCCTCTGGACAGTTAGCATCCTCGTGCCATCGTTGGCTCTGGGGGCTGAGAAGCTAAAGGATGCATCCGTGCAATCCGATATGGTCGAAGTGGAGGCTGATAAGTTGGACGTGTACAAAAACAAGGGGGAGGCCTTCTTTCAGGGAAATGTATGGGCCACAAAGGGCGACATGCTTTTGAAAAGCAATACCTTGCGGCTCTTCTACAATAATCAGACGAAGAAGATGGACCAGTTCGTTGCCGAGGGGAATGTTTCCATCCACTGGCTGGACAGGGATGCCACCTGTAACAAGGCCATTTTCCAGAATGAGCAAAGGAAGGTGATCCTCATGGGAAATGTCGTCATCGTCCGCGGGGAGGAACGGTTGACCGGCCAGAAGGTCGTCATGGATATGGCGACAGACCATCAGGTGGTCGAAGGTCGGGGCGGCAGGGTAAAGATCAAGGTGAAGACGGGCGAGGGGTCAGCTCTCCCATGGTAGATGTAACGCTCAGGGCATACGGCCTTGAAAAGAGCTTTGGGCGCGCCCGCATCATCAAGGGGTTGGATTTGGAATGCTCGCCCGGCGAGATCATCGGCCTCCTCGGCCCAAACGGCGCCGGAAAGACCACCACCTTCTATATGATCGTAGGGCTGATCCGTCCTGACAAGGGGCAGGTCTTCATAGGCGATGAAGACATCACCGGCCTCGACCTCTCCGGCCGGGCACGACGCGGCATTGGCTATCTGCCTCAGGAGGCATCCATATTCCGAGGACTCACCGTCGAGCAGAACATCTCGGTTCCCTTGGAGGCCAAGGGGCTGAAAGGGGGTGCACTGCGGGAGGAGATCGACGCCATCGTGAGCAGCTTCGGCCTCGTGCAGGTCCGCACGCAGAAGGGGGTATCGCTGTCCGGCGGTGAGCGGCGCAGGGTCGAGATCGCCCGGGCCATGGCGTTGAAACCGCGCTGCCTTTTGCTGGATGAGCCTTTCGCCGGCATCGACCCCATCACGCTCAACGACATCCAGGATATGATCCTGCATCTGAAGGGAAAAGGGATCGGGATCATCATCACCGATCATAATGTCAGGGAGACCTTGAAGATCTGCGAGAGGGCCTATATCATCCATCAGGGACTGGTCATCGAGCAGGGCTCACCCGAGCATGTCATTGAAAATGAGCAGGTGCGCGAAATCTACGTGGGAGATGATTTCTCATTGAGCTGAAGGGGATTTTAGCATGGCACTGGAGATCAAGCAGCATCTGAAACTTGCGCAGCAGCTCATCATGACGCCGCAGCTCCAGCAGGCCATCAAGCTCCTGCAGCTCTCCCGGCTCGAACTCGAGGAATACATTACCCAGGAGCTGGAATCCAACCCCCTCTTGGAAACGGACCTCACCCCCCAGGAAAAGGCCGAGGCACAGGAGATGAACAACCTGCTCCTCAAGCGGAAATGGGAGTCCTATCTCGAAACCTATGGCCAGGACAATATCCCCTATACCGAAGACGATGAACGCCCGTCGCTCGAGGCGACCTGCAGCAAGCCCGAGGGGCTCTATGATTACCTCTTCTGGCAGCTGCGGCTCCATGACCTCAATGAGGAGGAGCGCGCCGTCGGGGTCTTCATCGTCGGCAACCTCGACCATAACGGTTATCTCGGGGTGGATATCCAGACGATATGCGATTCCACCTGGTGCTGTGCGGAAAAGGCCGAGGCCGTGCTCAAGAAGATCCAGGCCTTCGATCCCCCCGGCATTGCTGCACGTGACCTGAAGGACTGCCTCCACATCCAGGCCAGGGTTCTGGGACTCGAGGGGTCGCTCGTGGAAAGGATCATCGATACGCACCTGGCTGACCTCCAGACCAAGAATTATGACAAGATAGCCCAGGACCTCGGTGTCACCGTGCAGGAGGTCGGTTACGCGGCAGAGATCATCACCAACATGGAGCCACGACCGGCCAGGGACTATTCCGATGACCCCCCGCAATACATCGTCCCTGACGTCTATGTCGTACAGGTGAACGGGGATTACGCCGCGGTGCTCAATGAAGACGAAATCCCGGCCCTGACCCTCAACAGGCAATACCAGGAGATGGTTACCTCGATCAGTGTCAGCAAGGTGGCCAGGGATTACCTCCGCGACCGCCTGAAATCTGCCCAATGGCTGATCAAGAGCATCCAGCAGCGGCAGAACACCTTGATGAAGGTGACGGAGAGCATCATGCGCTTCCAAAGGGATTTCCTCGAGCGTGGGATCACCAACCTCAACCCGCTCGTGCTCCGCGATGTGGCCGAGGATGTCGGTATGCATGAATCCACCATCAGCCGGGTAACGTCCAATAAGTATGTCCACACGCCACAGGGGACATTCGAGCTCAAGTTCTTTTTTTCTAGCGGGATATCAAAGAGCGATGGGAGCTTCGTGGCCTCGCAGAGCATCAAGTCCGAGATCGAGAACATCATCAAGAACGAGAACACGAAACACCCATTGTCCGATCAGGCCATAGCCAAGATATTACGAGGAAAGGGGGTGGAGATCGCCAGGCGAACGGTTGCAAAGTACAGGGAGTCATTAGGTATACTGCCGTCCAATAGGAGGAAAAAACACTATTAATTCGTAGGAGGAAGTATGCATATAGATATCACCTTCAAGAATATGGATCCGTCGGAGGCATTGAAACAATACGCGACCAAGAGACTATCGAAGATCGGTAAATATATAGACCGTCCCACCGAGGCGCAAGTTGTCCTTTCCGTCGAGAAGATACGGCACAAGGCAGAAGTCACGCTCAATGCAGACGGGGTGATAATAAATGCAGTCGAAATAACCGAGGACCTGTACTCTGCGATAGATATGGTGATGGACAAATTGGAACGGCAGGTAAAGAAGCATAAAGGCAAGCTCCAGGAGCGAAAGGGACCGAACCGTGTCTACCTGGAAACTCCACCCGTGTCCGAGGACCGGCAGCCTAAGCTGATACGCGAAAGAGATTATTTTGTCAAACCTATGAGCGTGGAGGAGGCCGTCCTCCAGATCGGCATTTCGGGGAAAGAGTTCATCATCTTCCAGAACACGGACTCCCAGCAGATAAATCTCATCTTTAAGAGGCATGATGGCGATCTGGGGGTGGTTGAACCGGTGCTGTGAAGATGGGCGATTGCTTGTGGCCGGATTGCGTCGTCAATGCTTCGGCCAAGACGAAGAGAACATGCTGATGGAACTGGCTTGGCCGACGTAATCCAAGAGCAGGGCCGAGCCAGTTTTTTTCTATAGGATTCCGTCAGCGAGCAGTGGACCATGACAAGGGCGCGGTAAAAGAGCTAATCGTCTTCGCTGGTTGTCTCGTATATCCTGGTATACAGGTAGCGGTTGTATATCCCTGAGAAGGCACTGAATAGCTCACTATCAGGGGTGGCCTCGATGATGGATGAAAAGCCTGCCATCTTTGCATCCAGATCATCGATCATGTGGAGGAACATGGCCTCCTTCGTCATCGGCACCTTGGGCGATCCGTATTCCAGCTCCCCGTGATGGCTCAGGATCATATGGACAAGCTGCATGCGCAGCTCTTCTGGGAAACCAGCTATTTTTAAAATCTCCTGATCGACGAGCTGGGCCGATATGTAGACATGCCCCAAGAGCCTGCCAGGGGGCGTCATGTCGATCATCTTCGTATACGCATACTCGTAGATCTTGCCGATATCATGGAGAAACGCCCCGGCGATGAGGAGATCCCGGTGCAAGCCAAAACTAGAGAATACCGGATAGAGCGCGTCCACGGCCTTGAGCATGTTTACGGTATGCTCAAGGAGCCCCCCGATATAGTTGTGGTGTATCCCCTTGGCGGCCGGTGCCCGGCTGAAGGCGTCCCGGAAACCCTCCCGTGCCATGATCCCCTGGATGAGCCGCGTGAGAAAGGAATCCTGGATCGTACCAAGCATCTTTTCCAGACATTCCTGCAGAGCCTCCCGGTTGCCTTTCGTCGTGGGGATCAGGGTCGCCATGTCCACCTCCGATTCGTTCAGCCGCACGATCTTCTCGATGCGCACCTGCATCCTATTCTCGTACGACTCGGCGCTCCCCCGCACCCCGATCACGTTACCAGGCTCGATCCCGCCCATCTGCTCGTTTGCATCCTCCCAGATGAAGCCCAGAATCTCCCCGGTCTTGTCCCGGAGCATGAGCTTGGCATAGGGCTTGCCGTTGCGGGCGGTCAGGAGCCTCCGCTCGGAGACCATGAAGACCGCTTTCACCTTGTCCCCGTCCCCCAACTCTGAGATAAACCTGCCCTTCGGTATCACAATATGTACCTGCTCAAGTCTTCCTTCTGTACGATGGGATGCAGCTTGTCCTGCACGTACCTGGCATCGATCAGGATCTGCCCCCGTATGTCCGGGGCGGCAAAGGAGATGTCCTCCAGGAGCTTTTCCATGACCGTATGAAGCCTGCGTGCGCCGATGTTCTCCGTATGGTCATTGATGTACTGCGCGATCTTGGCGATCTCGACGATGGCATCCTCGCTGAATCTCAAGTCCACCCCTTCGGTGGCGAGCAGCGCCGCATACTGCTTGATCAGCGCGTTCTTCGGTTCGGTGAGGATACGCACGAAATCGCCCCCGCTGAGCGGGTTCAGCTCCTCCCTGATGGGGAACCGCCCCTGCATCTCCGGTATGAGGTCGGAGGGCTTGCTCACGTGGAAGGCCCCGCTCCCGATGAAGAGGATATGATCCGTCTTCACCGGCCCATACTTCGTATTGACGGTCGTCCCTTCCACAATGGGCAAAAGATCCCGCTGCACCCCCTCGCGCGATACATCCGGCCCATGGCCCGATTCCCGGCCCGCGATCTTGTCGAGCTCGTCGACGAACACGATCCCGGCGTTCTCCACCCGCGCTCTCGCATCCTGGGTCACCTTCTCCATGTCGATGAGTCGAGATACCTCCTCTTGGAGGAGGAACTCCTTGGCGTCCTTGACCTTCATCTTCCGGCGGCGCGACCGACGGGGCATGATGTTCGAGAACATCTCCTTGAAATCGATGCCCATCTCCTCGATACCCTGCCCGGTAAAGATCTCGATGGCGGGCACGGCGGCCTCGTGCACATCGACCTCGATGATTCGCTCGTCTAAGAGCCCCTCATCCAGCATGACCCTGAACTTCTCCCGTGTCTCGCTGCGGGACTCCTGCGTATCCTTGTCCAGGGGCAGGAGATGATCGAGCAACCGCTCTTTGGCGATCTCGGAAGCCTTCTGCTTGACCCGTTCGCTCTCCTCCTTCTGCACCATCTGGATCCCAAGGCGCATGAGATCGCGGATGATGGACTCCACATCCCTCCCGACATAGCCGACCTCGGTGTACTTCGATGCCTCGACCTTGATGAACGGGGCGCCCGCCAGCTTCGATAGGCGGCGGGCGATCTCCGTCTTGCCCACACCCGTAGGGCCGATGAGGATGATGTTCTTGGGATAGATGTCTTCCCGGATGTCGACCGCGGCACGCTGGCGTCGCCACCGGTTCCGCAGCGCTATGGCTACCGCGCGCTTGGCTTTGTCCTGGCCGATGATGTACTTATCCAGCTCGGCCACGATCTCTCTCGGCGTGAGATCCTTCATGCAAGTTCCTCAAACGTAATGTGCTTGTTGGTGTATACGCATATATCGGAGGCGATATCCATAGCCTTTTCCGCGATCTGGTGGGCGGAGAGGTCGGTGTCCCGGATCAGGGCGAGCGCCGCGGCGACCGCGAAGTTGCCGCCCGAACCGATGCCGCATACCTCATGGTCCGGCTCGACCACATCCCCAGTGCCGGAAAGCACATAAGTCTTATCCTTGTCCGCCACGATCATCAGGGCTTCCAGCCTCCGCAAAACCCTGTCCGTCCGCCAGTCCTTGCCCATCTCCACCGCCGCGCGCGTGAGATTGCCCCGATATTCCTTGAGCTTGGCCTCGAAACGCTCGAAGAGGGTGAAGGCATCCGAGGTTGAACCCGCAAACCCGGCTAGCACCAAGTCCTCATGGAGCTTGCGCACCTTGCGCGCATGGGCCTTGATCACGGCATCCTTCAACGTGACCTGCCCGTCGCCCGCCAGGACCACGTTCGTTCCCTTCCGTACACAGAGTATCGTCGTTCCCCTGATCTCCATCATCCCTCCTTCGCTTTCGGGTGCGCCTTGTCATAGACCTCCATGAGCCTGTCCACCGTCAGATGCGTATAGCGCTGGGTCGTCGACAGACTTGCATGCCCCAGCATCTCCTGGATCGAGCGCAAATCAGCCCCGGCATCGAGCAGGTGCGTAGCGAAGCTGTGCCTGATCACATGTGGACTGATGTGGCGGGTAATGGCCACATACTGCGACCACTTATACACGATGCGCCGGATACTCCGCGCCGAGAGCCGCGTTCCGTTCTTGTTCAGGAAGAGCGGCGCGCTCGAGTAGATCGGATCGGCTATCCCCCGCATCTTGAGGTAGGCATCGATAGCGGCAAGCGCATGCCGGCCCACCGGCACCATGCGCTGCTTCGATCCCTTGCCCAGTACCCGTATAAAACCGCTGGTCCTGTCCACATCCGCGCAGTGCATGGCCTCGACCTCCCCCACCCGTATTCCCGAGGAGTAGAGGAGCTCCAAGATGGCATGATCCCTTACGCTCTGCGTGGCATCGATGAGGTCGATCACCTCATCCGGAGTCAAGAACCTAGGCAGGTCCTCCTGGCGCTTGAGCGAGCGCACGTGGGCAAACGGGTTCGTCTTGACCACTCCCCCCTCCTTTAGGACAAAATCGAAGAAACCTTTGATCGCACTGAGCTTGCGGTTAATGGTGCTGCGCGCATAGTGGTTGTGAAGATGGAGAAGATACGAACGCACCGCATGCTTGTCGAGCGAATCTCTGGCGCGCAGGAAGACGATCATATCCTCGATGTCATTGTTGTAGGCCCGATAGGTTTCGCGGGAGAGCCCTTTCTGGTCGAGGAGATGCATACGATAGCGGTCAAGCAGCCAGTCAAGATCGAGTTCCATACGCATCCCTTACACGCAAAACAGCACCAAATCAAGTCCCCTGGAAAGGCTCACCCCTATCTCCCACCCCTCTTCCCCCCTCCAGGGGAAGAGGGCCAGCCGTCCGAATCGTCAATTGGAAGAAAGAGGAGATCGTCATCCTGAAGGCAGTGAAGTATCTCCCCATTGAAAAGAGCTCGATGATAATGCACCCCTTCCCCGAAAATAATGCCAAACAGCATTACCTACTTGATCGTTACAAAAAGGGAGGGATTGTGCTATTGTTTGTCATCTTCGGCTTTGCTTCTCACGTGGAATACTAGTGAAGGAGGTAATCGATGGATATTGAGGAACTCAAGACCGCACTCCCCGGTACCATCCCCCGGGTCAAGATGAGTGATTTCAGGATCGATCTCTTCAAGAAACGCCTCGTATGGCTTTCAGTATCGGCCAAGCCCCAGCATATGGACCACGTGGGCATGGTGTGGTGTACGCCGGGATCTATTTCATACTCAGGGAGGTCGTCGGGGCGGCCCTGTTCTTCACCACCTACAGGACCGAAAGATTCACCCCCAGGAACAAGGCCATGCGCAGCCGTTTTCTCAAACCGGCGTCTTCGAATATCGCCTGTGAGTTCACCTTCAAATAAGGAGCAGGCGGTGGCGATGACCGTACCCATTGTCGACAAGGGCAAGGGCGAGTGGGTGCTCGACATGTCCGTCACGGACGGGTCGGGAAAAGTCTTATCCACTTCGTCCTACACATACTACATCCTCTCCTTTGGTACAGGCGCATAGATAAAGATGAAAGGAGGTGCATCCATGGCGAAAACGAAACAGAGGAAAAAGGTTCTTGTTCTCTTGGGCAGTCCGAGGAAGCATGGTAACAGCGCCCTGCTGGCGGAAAAGATCGCCAAAGGGGCTAGATCTAAAGGGGCTCAGGTGGAGACTGTCCTTGTTCAGACCCTACGGATCGCCCCCTGCAAGTCCTGCTATGCCTGCCAGAAAAAGGGCAGCAAGGGCTGCGCGATCGACGACGACATGCAGCCTCTCTTCAGGAAGCTTGTGGCGGCCGACGCATGGGTTATCGCCAGCCCCGTTTTCTGGTTTACCATGTCCGCCCAGACCAAGCTCTGGATGGACCGCACGTTTGCCCTCCCCGCCTATGCCAAGAACCCCTTTCAAGGCAAGCGAATCGCCATCGCCATGAGCTATGGCGGCGAAGACCCCTTCGATTCAGGGTGCGTGAATGCACTGCGCACCTTTCAGGATGCCTATGGATACGTGGGAGCGGAGATTGTCGGCATAGTCTACGGCAGCGCCCTGGAGGCTGGAGAAATCAAGACCAACAAAACCCTCATAGCGGCGGCAGAGGAGCTCGGGAGAAAGCTCATCGCGGAGTAATAACAAATCGCAATTTAATTTAGATCACAAATTTCAGGAAAGCAAAATTGGACGTGCCGAAGGCACGCCCGCAGGGTGAAGGCCAGGGATGGCCTGAGGCATACCCTCCGATCCCCCTAAATCTTCAGGGGGGAATATGAAAAAAGCTTTTAGGATAAACGTATCGAGCCTGTCTGTTGACAGCGTGTGGAGAAAATACGTACTCTTACCACTATCGCATACCCTTTGCCGAAAGAGGAGGAAGCGATGAAGATCCTGCGCGGTTTCCTGAAGACCGTGGCGATTGTGATCGGCCTGTGGCTCGTCCTTGAGGTCGGCCTGCGCGTCTATGTCGAACATCCTCTCAAAACCGACTTCTATGGTTCCATACCCCGTGTGCAGGTCGGGGGATATCAGCGCACATATGGGGTGCAGGTTGCAGCAGGGCCTGGCTGGGCGCACCTTGGCTGGGTGGCTGATCCCGATCATGAAAGCTACCGTATCAAGCAATGCAATGGTGGCGTCTGGCAGGAGGTCGGCAGAACGCGGTTCGGTTCGTATATCATCCGTGGCGAAGGTGGGCTCTATCGGGTTATGGCGTACCCCGTGCAGGAAGGGGCCGCACGCCTGATCGGCGAGGCGAAAGCTGTGCCTGGGAGCGGTACATCGCCGATCTGCGCGCCCGAGTTCGCCGGCCCGTGGCGTCCGATCTTCCGCCCCAGCATATATGGCTCCTACATCAACGACCACGCCCTCTACCGGGATGCACAGGGGTCCTGGCGTCTCGTTGGTATCACGAGCAAGAGCGACGGCGATTTCAACGCCGAGAAGCAGTTCGCGGTAGGGGTGAGCCGAGACTTCCCTCCGCAGGGCCAGATGCAGGAGGAAAGGCCGGTAGCTGACTTCGGCGAGCTCGCCTGGGCGCCGTATGTCGTCGTGGACAAGGGAATTTACTCTATCTTCTGGTCGCCGCATAGGCTTGAGCGCATGATCTCGCACGACGGCATGAACTGGGAGAAGAAGGAGACGGTGATGCGCGCCCCGTACCATAAATTCTTCCGCGACGCTATGGTCTTCAAGGTGACCGATGGACAGTGGCTGCTCTATGCCACGGCGCGCGGGAGGTTCTTCTCGCAGGTGGACCTCTACCAGTCGTTCGACCTCACGGGCTGGCAGTACATCGGCACGGCGCTCGATACGGGGATAGGCAGCGAGCGAAATTCCCCCTTCGCTTCGACCGAGTCCCCCTTCTTGATGCACTACCGCGGGCGGTACTACCTCTCTGTCACGTACAACAACGACACGTTTGCCTGGAACGGGATCCTCATGCTCTTCAAAATTTGGCTCGACCGCAACTCGTACAACGACACGCTCGTCTTCCACGCAGACAACCCCTACGACTTCGGTATGTACAGGGGCAGAAGCCATGCGCCGACCCTGGTGGCCGAGCTGAAGGCCCATGCGCCCGAGTACATCTACCTGCCGGAACGTGACATATGGTACATCACGACGGCAGGCTGGCCTTGGATAGCAACGCTCACCAGGGGGGAGGTCGCCATCGCGCCGCTACGCTGGGACTATCTGACGCCGAGCTTCTCGAGGTCGGCCTCCTCGAAACCGAAATAATGACCAAGCTCATGGATGAGCGTGAGACGTATCTCCTCGCGCAGTTCCGCTTCGTTTGCGCACAGATCCATGAGCGGCATGCGGAACAGGGTGATCTGGTCCGGCAAGATGAACAGGTCGTCGATGTGGCGCTCCGGCAGCGGGGTCCCCTCGTAGAGGCCGAGCAGGTCATCGTCGTTGTTCTCGACCTGCCCGTACTGTTCGCGGGATGGCCTGTCGGCAATTCCAACAATGACACGCTGCGTCTTATCCCTCAGTTCGGGCGGCAGTGCTCGCTGCATATTTGCGGTGATCGAACGCACGAGCTGTTCAAACTTCCTGCGGGTGATATGCATGATCTCCCTGTACCATACCGAGCAACCGGTTACCAGAACGGCTTCTTTACGTAATCCTGCATAAAGAAAATCTAATATACCCCCTCCTCTCTGCATCTTCAGAGGAGCCAGATCATCGGTTGCCTTGT
>CAYGXB010000001.1:3931-39720 GCA_964353605.1 uncultured Bacteriovoracaceae bacterium | reverse complement strand
AAGCATTTCTTTCTTTGGCATTCCGTGGAGTCTGGCATTTGGGCAACAGCCCGTTAAGACACGACCAATTTTGCTATTCTGCAAAATGGTGAGTTTTAATCGGGATGTGACTGCATGAGCCTCACCTTGTCGAGCACGCCGTTGACAAAGGCGGGGCACTTGGGCGACCCGAAGCGCTTGGCGAGCTCCACCCCCTCGTTGATGACGACCTTGTAGGGGATATCCGTGCGGCAGGTGATCTCGTATGTGGCAAGCCTGAGGATATTGCGGTCCGTCTTCGACATGCGGCTCATCTTCCAGTTCTTGGCGGCACGGCCGATGAGGGTATCGATGTGCTGGAGGTTGGAGAAAACGCCCTGGATGAGTTCCCGCGCATAGGGCTTGACGTTCTCATCCTCTACCTCTACAAAATGGGCCAGGAACTCCTCGACAGCTTTATCCGAGTGATCACTCAAAATGTCCACCCGGTACAGGTATTGTAGCGCTACCTCCCGCGCCCGTGATCTGAGTTTCATGGCAACGGTCAGACCTGGGCATAGAGGTCCATCATCTCCAGGAGCGACATCGCGGCTTCGAAGCCCTTGTTGCCGGCCTTTGCCCCGGCCCGCTCTATGGCCTGCTCGATGCTGTCGGTGGTCAGGACGCCGAAGATCACCGGGATCTTGGCCTCCATGGCTGCATGGGCGACACCCTTGGCCACCTCGGAAGCGATGTAATCGAAATGCGGCGTACCGCCCCGGATGACCGCGCCGAGGCAGATGATTCCATCGAACTTGCCGCTCCCTACGACCCGCTTGGCCACCGGGGGGATTTCGAACGAGCCCGGCACCCGAAAAATAGCGACATCCTCGCTATTGACGCCGTGCCGTGCCAGGGCATCCATGGCGCCGTCGATGAGCCGCGCGGTGATGAACTCATTGAACCTGCTCGCCACAATGGCGACCCGCTTGCCAACCCCTAACAGCTTCCCTTCGATAAACCTAGCCATCTACACCACCTCCAGGATATGTCCCATCTTTTCCTTCTTCACCTTCAGGTAATTCATATTCTCATCGGTCGGCGGTATCTCGATCGGCACCCGCTCCACGATCTCCAGGCCATAGCCCTCCAGCCCGATGATCTTCTTCGGGTTATTGGTCATGAGCCGCATCTTCCGTACCCCTAGCGAGACGAGAATCTGGGCCCCGATCCCATAATCGCGCAGGTCCGGCGCAAAGCCGAGCTTCGCGTTCGCTTCCACTGTGTCCATGCCCTTTTCCTGGAGGTGGTAGGCTTTGAGCTTGTTCATGAGCCCTATACCCCTGCCCTCCTGGCGCATGAACACGATCGCGCCCTTGCCCTCTGCCTCCACCATCTCCATGGCCCTATGGAGCTGCTCCCCACAGTCGCAGCGCAGCGATCCGAACACGTCGCCGGTTAGACATTCGGAATGCACCCGCGCCAGGACCGGCTCGTCATGCGTGATCTTGCCCTTGACCAGGGCGATATGATCCTTGCCATCAATATCGTTCTCGAAGCCCGCGAGCTCGAATTCGCCCCAGTGTGTGGGCATCTTGGCCCTGACCACTTCGCGCACGAGGATCTCGGTGCGCATGCGGTAGGCGATGATGTCCGCTATGGTGCAGATCTTGAGCCCGAACTCCCGGGCAAACACCTCCAGGTTAGGCCGTCGGGCCATGGTCCCGTCATCCTTCATGACCTCGCAGATCACCGCGGCCGGACGCAGCCCTGCTATCCGGCAGAGATCGACCGATCCCTCGGTCTGGCCGGTCCTGACCAGCACCCCGCCTTCCCTGGCCCGCAGGGGGAAGATGTGGCCGGGACTCACGATATCGGACGGCTTGGCATCCGCGGCGATGGCCGTCTTGACGGTAGTGGCCCGGTCGTGGGCGGATATCCCGGTGGTGACCCCCTTGCGCGCCTCGATGGAGACGGTGAATCCCGTTCCGAACTGGCTGCGGTTGTCTTTCACCATGAGCTCGAGCCCGAGCTGATCCACAATTCTCGGTTCGAGGGCCAGACAGATGAGCCCCCGTCCGTGCTTGGCCATGAAGTTGACGGTCTCCGGGGTCACGAACTCGGCGGCCATGGTGAGATCGCCCTCATTCTCCCGGTCCTCGTCATCTACCAGGATGATCATCCGGCCCTTTTTCAGCTCCTTGAGCGCCTCTTCCACCTTACAGCTTGGCATCTTTTAACTCCCGCCCCCCGGATCTTCAGGAAGGCCAACGGATATACTCTATATAAAGCCCTGTTTCTTCAGGAGATCTTCCAATCCCTTGTCCCGCTCTCCCTTTTCCAGCAATCTTTCCAAATACTTGCCGATCACGTCGAATTCAAGGTTCACCCTATCACCAGGCCCCTTGGCTGTCAAGGAAGTGGATCGGATGGAGTAGGGGATGAGGTTGAGCTCGAACGCCTCCGGGCTCAGCGCGTTGACTGTCAGCGATATCCCGTCCACGGCGATGGAGCCCTTCTCGATCACGTAGCGCTTATACGTGCTCTCCAAATGAATCCGGTAGCGGATCGACTCGCCGATGTTTGTCTTTTCCCGGATGGCCGCTGCCGTGTCCACATGCCCGAGCACGATGTGCCCGCCGAGCCGGGCGTTCAGGGTGAGCGCCCGTTCGATATTGACGGGCGAACCCGGCTTCATCGCCCCCAAGGTGGAGCAGGTGATCGTCTCCTTCGAAACGGTAGCCGTGAATACGCTCCCTTTTTTCGCGGTGACCGTGAGGCAGACCCCGTCCACGGCGATGCTGTCGCCGATTGCGTCCTTGCTCAGGTCGAACCCCGCATCGATATCGAGCTCTATACCCTGGACAGAGGGCCGCATGCTCACCATCCTGCCGACTGCTTCGATGATGCCGGTAAACATCTATCCCCTCCTGCGCGCCTGGACGAGTACGTCCCCCCCGATCATCTCCGCCTTGGTTACCACAAGTAGCACAGCCGAATCAATCTTTTCGGGCGCGTCCCAGTCCAGAAACGGGATCCCGCCCCCGAGGATCTTGGGCGCAAGGAAAATGAGCAGGTGCTCGAATGCCCCTGACTGCAGGAGGCTCGTATAAATCCCGCCACCGCCCTCCACCATGACCGCATGCAGGCCCAGCTCGCCCAAATATTTCCAGATCTCCGGCCAGGCGAACAACCCCTGTCCGTTAGGCACCAGCCGCACCACCCGTGTCCCTGTCTCCCCGATTATCGGTCTTTTTCCCTGATCATCGGCGGTGATGATGATGCACTTTTCGCCGAGGCACTGCGCATGGGCGGGGATGATGAGGTCTGGGTCGAGGATCACCCGGTATGGGTCCCTCCCACCAGGGATCCGACAGGTGAGCCGCGGGTCATCCTTGAGCACGGTGCCGATGCCCACGAGCACCGCATCGACCTCGTTCCGCAACTCATGCACCCGCTTGCGCGACTCCTCCGAGCTGATCCACTTAGATTCCCCGCTCGCTGCTGCTATGCGCCCATCCAAGGTCATGGCCGCCTTGACGATCACATACGGCCGGCCCTTCTCCATCCAATGCGCATACCACGTGATCAGCTCCCGGGCCATATCTTCTTCTATCCCCGAGACGACCTCGATCCCCGCCTCCTTCAGGCATTGCACCCCCTTGCCCGCCATGATGGGGTTGGGATCGAGCGCACCGATCACCACCCGCTTGATGCCGGTTATGACGATCGCTTCCGTACAGGGCGGGGTTTTGCCGAAATGGCAGCACGGCTCGAGGGTGACATAGAGTGTGGCACCGGCGGGATCTTCCATGCAGGCATCCAGGGCACAGACCTCGGCATGCGGCTTGCCTGCCTGAGGATGAAACCCCTCGCCGATCACGCGGCCACCCTTGACGAGAACAGCCCCCACCGGCGGGTTGGGCGCCGTTCTTCCCAGTCCCTTGCGGGCAAGCGCCAGGGCTTGCCGCATGTATGCCCTATCGTCCATATAGCTCTCTACGCTACAACCGCCCTCCAACTGGTTTATACGTTAAGCCTGCCACACAGGCAATGGAAATGTGTCATCACTGAGGCTGAACCATGCGGCAAAGATCTCCCTTCACACCCCGACCCTGCGGGGAACAAGAGGGCTAGACGTACTCGGGCATAGTCATGGCCTGTGCAGGCATGGTCATCCAGCTTGGGTTACAGGTGTCGCGCAACCCCCACTGCGTGATGCTTGCGCAGCAGCTGAGCCCGCTCTACGGATGGCGATCCACCCCTTGGACAAAAGGATCGCCATCCGATAGCTGGTACAGAATCGGCCTGCGCATTATCACTGTGCCTAAAGGAATGGCCTTGCTTCTTGTCAACCTGAGCCAGTGAAGGATCTCCAGTAAGACAGCATTAACTAAGGTCTATTCCCCACCACTATCATGGTGTGACGCATCCCATATGCCAAATAGCCTGCCAAAGGAAAGAACAGGAGCGCACTGATCAAGCCTGGATTGTACCCTGCACCGGCAATTACCCAAACGGTATGTGCAATCGCATTATACGATTCGATGACGATCCAAAACCAGATTGCCACTCGCGCTTGTGTCTTTGCGGGACGAACCCAATAGGCGTAACAAAAAAGACCTAAACAAACCAAGAACACATTCAAGGCGATGAAGCCTGGACGAGAGAATCCAGGCAACAGATCGTTGAGAAGCCGTGCGGGTGTGAAGACCTCGTAAAACTTGAATAGATATTCCTCGATGGAATGGGCAACCTGCAATACAATCAACACCAGGAATGCCCTCTTGAGTCGATTATCATACCTTACTCGTCTCACCTGCTCGCATAGATGTGCTTGCAAAAGCATTTGTCAAGGGGGCATAGCCAATATCAAATCTGAAGCAGGAGAATTCCAGTAAACGCATCGGCTGGCATAAACATGGGAACGAGCGGAATACGCATGAGCAAACTCTCATGGTAAGACAACTTCTGCTCCCTCTCCCGGCGGGTGATTCTTATAGCCGAAGGCTCATCGCCATCCGCGGAAGAGAGTGCAGCCTTAAACGGGATCCTTACGCAGAGGTACCCCACGAGGACAAGGCAGACCAGTCAGCCGAAAGGTCTTGACAAGCGCATTGTTTTCACCCCGCTTGCGCTTGCCTCCCCTCGTGGATGTACAGACTGGGGACATGGGGGGGGATGTGGGGTCAGGGGGTAAAATATGCCTGGATTTCATGAAAACATGTGACCAGCCCACAGTTTCTAAAAATGCATGAAACTATCTGTCGGGCAGCAGGTTATCTGCCAGCTGTAGATTGAGATGTACTGCCGCGAAGTCCGGCGGTGTTGATAAGAGTGCTGACTCTGCACCGGTGAGATAGCCATCAATTTCAGTCCACCGTTGATGAGATAGATCTCCATCAGCAATGGCCTGAGTGGAAGCCCTCCTGCACTGGTCAATGAGTAACCCGATCTGTTTCATTTCAATTTCCTTTACTGATTCGGAAAAGCTGCCTGCATGGTCAGACACATTTTTTGCACGGTCGGCAGCAGCATGCACAGCATCCCTGATCAAAAGGTCCAGCCGTTTGGCTGCATATTTCTGAATACCCCCGGAAAGTGGGGGAACCAGTCGGCCGAATAAGGCCACTGCAATGGCCCTTCGCACAGGAGAATGGGCCATGTAGACACAGCCATCCGGTCCAATCGGCGTCATGGAGATGGATTCCTCATGTCCTTGGGCGAAATATCTCACCTGCCCGGTTTCGCGATCGAGGAGTCCGACACCCAATGCAAACGGCACCGGCAGTTTGCCGTTGATGATCATGCATGTGCCAGCATGGAAGGCGATGCCATTGGCACATACCGCGGCAGAAAGCATAACTTGATTTTTCAGCCCTAGTATCTCAGGATACATATCCAGTTTTGAACGCCAAATCTCTTCTCCATTGGCACCCTCATCAATAACTTTAATAACCGCCTCGGTGGTCACCGCGTATATTTCATTCTTATCAGAAGCTATACAGGGAGCGGCAAATAATTGTTTGCTGAGATTCACCTCCCAGATTTTACTCCCATCGGAAGCATCAACGGCAATAAGTTTCCCAAAGTTGTCGCCTACATAGACGCGTGCTCCATCGGCTGAAAAGGCCGGCGTTGTTGCCGAGCCCCCCGCAAATGAAGTATGGAATTTTTCCTCTATGGTATAGAGGCCACTCCCAGCAGGTATAAGTTTCAGGCAGTACAGGGCACCGTATGCAGACACTCCGTCAAGGGAACCGTCTTCAGCATCTGGTGCAGTAGCCACAACCCAGATTCGGCCAGTATGGGGATCTACTGAAAAATAATTGGCGACCTTGAGCTCATTTCCCAAGGCGACGTTTATCAATAATTGAGACGGGCTGTATCCGAGTTCTCCTGTTGTACTGCCAATGAAAGGGGCGAGTGCATCATCCATTCTTTTCAGCAGCGAACTAGGAATCGTAATGGATGTGTTCGCCGGTGATTTTTCACCGGGCACGATAAAAGGGGTTGAAAGCAGTTGCGAGCCGTTTTTCCTATCCAGGGTAAATACATGGCCGTCTCCGGAAAGACCGATGATGGCATCCGTCGTCTGGTCATAATTAAGGCCATATATATGGGTATCCGTCGGCGCGAGGTCGGGAGTAACCGCAAGACCGGTCGGCTGATCCCAAACAAAGGATCCGTCAGGCCTCACCGCTATCGCTCTATCATAGATAGCGGCGTAGATGATCTGCTCATTCAGATGGTCAGGATCTTCAAGGATCAATGGGGCGCCGGCACCATAACTATGTCCTTCTATCGCCCATCGCCTGGATCCATTGTCAGAATTCAGGGAGACCAGGAGAACATCCTGCCAGATCGGAGAAAAATAGATATTGCCTGAGCGATCAAATGTAGGCCCTTCCGGAATAAACATGTTGGGTTCTGCAATCCAGCCCGCCTCAAAAACAGGTGCTGCAGCGATGGCAACCTCCCCGCTATTGAGGGTGTCGGCGTGCATAGTCCGCCAAAATTCGACCGGATTGCCCAATATTTCATTAAGGCTGGGAACTGTGCGAGCACCGTTTGGGGCCCAGGATGTTCTCTCCGGGGGGTAATATTTTTTTGGAGCAGGAGAGCATCCCCCTAGTATAGAGGCTATTATGATGAAAATCAGCGCAGGTAAAAGAGTCGTTTTGGATTTATATTCTGTTTGTTCCAAAGCCGAAATACGGTAGAAAGGATTGCAAGCATAATTGGATTGTGCGCACATACGCTTTATACCTCCCCATATATTTTCTGTTAATAACACATTTACATTGATGAAATATGCAATAATCATGCGCATGATCAGTAAATTTTAACTTATGGAATTTAAATATAGATGTAAATATTTTGCGTGGAGAAGAGAACTGTTTTTCTCAAGATCAAAGCACTAAATTTCCTCCATGTGGCCATAATCCTGACCTCCTGTGAGCAAACTATACGCATGCGGCCTCCATGGGATCCGCCCATAGCGGTATTCCTCGGGGACAAAGCAGATCAGCCAATATGTTTGGGTTAGGTCATTATGATCACCCCCGAATGATTTAGCCCCTCTCAAGATTCGGGGGTATGGGGGTTGAGATTTACGGATTGCGCTCAATCCTCGTGCAGATACTGCTTTATCTTCCTCCGGATGGAATCGGGCAGTTTTATTCCGATGGCATCGAGGCGGGCCTCGTACTTTCTCAGGGACCTGACATGCTGGGAGGTGGTCGAAAATATCCGAAAGTAGGACTGGATACTGCCCTCGACTTCTTTGCGGAACACCATATCCTGGTCGAGCATGTCCTCGATGGGGGCGATGATCCGGTAATTGATGGGCCGGCAAATGGAGCGGTAGGCGACAAAGCGCTGGAGGGTCTCGCATTCGAAGTTCTTCTCCCGAATGCTCTTTTCGACGCGGTTGAGATCAACACAGTCCATGATTTGAAAATCATACTTCTTGCCCAATATCCCGTTGATCATATCCTGTGCATGCTTGAAATAGCTACACTGGCCGAACCCGACGTCGCAGCCCTCATCGCATCGTAGATAGAGGACAAAATCTATGTCTGAACCAGGCTGGGAAAGTCCCATGTTTACGGAACCCATCACATCCATGGCGATATCGCCCTTTATCTTGTCCTCAAAGAAATGCACCACCTCCTCGAGTTTATCCAGCCGCTCGTCGGTCTCAACCGTCTGGAACTTCCTGTAGAACTGCCTGATCTCCTTGAAAAGCTGGATCTCGGGGATGGAGGAGTATTTCACCACCTGGGTGTCATAGTTCCGTCTTCTCTGAAGGGCATCGTACCTTTCCTCATCGATAATGTCTTCCGCCCATCCCCCCTCTTTGCGGTAGTAATCGGCGACGTCATAGATCCTCTCATCGCTGAATTTCTTGAATATAATGGCATCAACCTTCCCGGCCTCAATCTCAATCTGATAGAAGAAGCCTCCTTCCGACACTTCCCCTGTGGTCGAGGTGACTTCCCCGAAGTTAGACGGGTTGAGATAGAGGGTATCCTCCACCAGTTTGACCCCCCAGGCATCGTGGATATGTCCCGTCAGGCACATGAGGACCGGATTGGTATCGCAGTAGGTACGCAGGGTGGGGGATCCGAAAGGGCCGCCGGCGGCCATCCGGTCGTGGACGCTGTATGCCGGCTGATGGGTCACGATGATATGCGGTTTCACCGCCCTGAAGAAGTGATACATCTCATTTTGCTTCTCATTTCTTCCCATGCCGGCCTGATATCTCACGATATAGCGCTCAGGGATTCCAGCCGTCCACACCTCCGCCCCGCCATAGCCACAAATCCTCAGATCTTCTATCTGATACCAGTGCAGATGGAGATCCTGCTCGTGGAGGCTGGTGTACTTAAGATCCATGTCATAATTCCCCGGCAGGCAAAAAACCCGCGAATTCTGCTTCATGGATATGATATTGAGCAGCACCTTGTACTTCTGCTGCATCACCCGGCGGGCCCGGATGGTGTACTGTTGGTACCGCGTACCCTTCTCCTGGATCTCTTCCGAGGCGTCGGGGCTTTCCAGGAGCTGGTCGACGAAATCCTCGATCAGCACCCCTTCCGCTCCCATTCTTCTCCGCAGTCCATGGAAATAGTACTGGAGTTCATGGTAACGGATGGAGGTCTCCATGCTATAGAAAGGGATGTCGATCAGATCGCCGGCAATGACATATACATCCGCCACGGTCTCAGAGAGCAGACTCTTGAGTTTCTCGAAATCGCCGTGGATGTCGGTGAGATATATGAGTTTCATGATCTCTGTATCGGTAGACCGGGTTTTCTGATCAAGTGAACGGCCTTTATCGAAAATCTCTTAGTAAAAACATGCTGTTCGGCTATAGTGCATATCCGCCCATCCCTGGGGTTCTCCTTGCCTGTCTTGATTTCTTTCCTTCCCAGACCTTTGTTATTGCAGAGCGGACAATTGCTATGTATGGAGAAAACAATTCCTGGAGGAGATCTATGAAAAAGATATTTTTGCTGGTTGTAATGCTACTCGTTGCACTCAGTATGCCATCACTCGCCCTGGCCCATATCCCCTACGTGGAGCGTGAAGACTACACGGCGCAGAAACCCTTTGTCGTCCCTGCGCCCATCGGCCGGTCCATCGCGGTCTATGCCTGGCTTTCTGCAGGGGATGTGGATTGCTACACCTTTTACCTCGATCAGTCCGAGGAGGTATTCCTCTCCTCGCTCATCCCGCGCTGCGCTCCTTACGACAACGCATTCCCGTGGTTTGCCGTGGCGGGAAGCGCCCTTCCTTCCTCGAATCTCGGCGATTTTGCAGCATACTACGATCATTTCCCCGTCGAGCTCTTTTCAGAAACCAAGGTGTGGGCGGTTCCAAACTACGATTACACCATGACCCCCCGGGACGAGTTCTTCGAGTTTTTCGCCCACAAGTGGTACTATGGCGGGCCGGATTTCGATCAGGTGCTCCCGGCCGGTGATTATCGCATCTATTTCTGGGAGTCGTCCGGACAGGCAGTGGATTATGTGGCTGAAATCGGCAAACTCGAGCAATGGACGCTGCAAGATATCTTACCCGCCTTCTTCGTCACTCTGCCATGGCTCATCGTAAACGGCGAGATCCATGATCGGTGCTGCCATCCGCGGTTTAAGGAGCAATCTCACACCTAGATGAGGATCTCATGACCACCAGGAGCGAGATGGAAAAAATCAAATTGGGCATCAGCACATGCCTCCTGGGAGAGCCGGTACGCTATGATGGAGGACATAAACTGGACCGGTTTCTGCGCGACACCCTCGGACAGTACGTTGACTTTGTCCCGGTCTGTCCGGAAGTCGAATGCGGGTTCGGGGTCCCCCGGGAATCGATGCGTCTCGTCGGTGATCCGGACTCCCCCCGTCTGGTAACTGTGCGGAGCGGAATGGACTATACGGACAGGATGCTCACCTGGGCACGCAAACGGGTAGTGGAGCTCGAAAAGGAAGCCCTGTGCGGATTCATCTTCAAGAGTGACTCCCCGAGCAGCGGGATGGAAAGGATCAAGGTCTATGGCGAAAAAGAGGTGCCGGTACGCAAAGGCATAGGCATGTTCGCCAGGGTTTTCAGGGAGCATTTCCCCCACATCCCTGTCGAAGACGACGGCCGGCTCCATGATCCCGCCCTGCGGGAGAATTTCATCGAACGTATCTTTGCACTCAAACGGTGGCGCGAGGCTATCGACGGGAAAAAGGCCAGCTCCGTAGTCGTGTTCCATGCACAGAACAAGCTCCTCATCCTCGCGCACAGCCCGCAACATTACCGGGACATGGGTGCTCTCGTGGCCCGTGCCGGCCGAATGGATTTCTCCACCCTCAAGGCGCGCTACCAGGAACTTCTCCTGCAGGCATTGCAACTGAAGGCGACCCCGGCCAAGCATGCCAACGTGCTCCAGCACATGCTGGGGTATTTCAAGCAGCAGCTGACGCCCGATGAAAAGCAGGAAATTCTGGAGATCATCGATCTCCATCGGCGCGGCATCCTCCCCCTCATCGTCCCCGTGATCCTCATGCACCATCATGTGCGCAAGTACCAGCAGGCCTACCTCAAGGACCAGACCTATCTGCACACGCACCCAGTTGAACTGCAATTGCGGAATCACGTATGAGGTGCTGTGCACTGTTCGTCACCCTTGCCTCTTTTAAAAACTCGTTTTTCAGATATAGGCAAGATGCTTTTTCGCTATTCTTCTTCCAATATATACTTTCCAGGAGATCTCGGGGCAGGGGGAAATCGGGAAAAAGATTCCCTCTTTTGAGAAACGCTTTTCTCATCTTCCGGGTTTCTGCCGCGCGGAGAAGAAGGCGAACAATGTATCACCTTATAATCATTATGTAAAGCCAGGCGCGTGTCACCCGGTATACTATTTGCAGAAATTTGTACGGATACGATTACATGCATGTCTGAGGAGGTACCTATGAAAAGATTTCTTATCCTCATCCTGTTGTCCGGTATCATCATAGCGGCAGGATGCCTTCCCACACCGGAAAATACGGAGATCGTGGTATCCGACGCCATCACGAGCAACGGCGACATAACGGAGCCCGAGATTGCGCCTAATGCCACGGTATACCAGATCGAGAAAAAGAACAAGCAGTCGCTCATCAAGTATCTCCTGGCCAAGAAGCTCGAAGGCATGGAGGTCCGCTTCTATGCCCGGCCTTTCGGGACAGGAGACGATGCTTGGATACCGCTAGGAAACGGGGCTGTTGTCACGGACACGAACGGCAGGGCCTCCCTTTCCGGAATCCGGCAATGGCTGAACAATGACATCCTCAAATCGGCGCCGGTGGATCTTCAATTGCGGGCGGATGTCGTCTTCAAAGATGGCCAGACCGTATCGGATAATCTGGGGATCGTCAGGGTCTTGAGCAGTCCGAACACCCCCTTCATCTACAACCCATCAAAGCAATACATAGGCCTCTATGACACCGCTAAGGTATATTCCTCCCCCCAAGGAATACTCTGGCTTCCCTTCGCTGCTCTCGCCGCGATATCCTGTCAAGAGGCTGCCCAGGCGCTTAGCACCGAGGGTTTCTGGGAGGGGCAAATCCAGTCCTTGGGCAACCACGCGTGCGGCGGCATCCTCACGCTCAAATTCCGCACAGGGAATTATCTGAACTTCCTCGCCATCTATGGTGAGGAGATAACGCCCGGAGAGAACCCGCCCGTCCTCTTCACCGACCATGACAATACCCTCCATGCCACCGGAGGCCAGAACACCCTGGCCGACTGGATCAATTTCCTCAATTGGGCTAAGAATGACTGGCCTCTCGTCGACGAGTTCGTCGTACCGAGCATTCAGGAATTGCAGAATGCCGGCAAGGATGTCGTAATCGTTTCTGGCTTGCCTACGGATATCCGCGCCCTCTGCCGCCAGCAGGTGAACCGCCACTTCGAAAACAACGGACAAAGGGGCATCCTCCTGATCATCAAGGGCGATCTCACCTATGAACATGGGAATGAATTCAAGGCCGGGGCGCTGGCCATCCTGAAGCAGCTCTACGGTGCCGGCAAGGGCATCGCCATGGTGGGCGATACCGCACGCGAAGACGGCTATGGCGCCTATGCCAACCGACTCTTTTACATCCCGTTCGCGGTGGACTTTCAACTCCAGCCCACTCTGCTCGACACCGAGGGCTACGGGTTCATCGATCCAGCCTGGATAGCGTGTGACTGGTCACAGGTAATGGAGAAGATCGCACAGGGGGATACGGTAACCAACTTCTTCCTCCGCAATGAAAACGGCTTCCTCAATATCGCCCACCGGGGAAACAGTGCGTTCCTACCTGAGAATACGATCGAGGCTTACCGCAACGCCTTCGTTGTCGGGGCCGATGCCCTGGAGGGGGACGTGCATGCCACGAGCGACGGGTACGTGGTGATCTCCCATGACGACACCGTCGACCGGTGCACCAACGGGAGCGGTAACATCAAGGACATGACGCTTGCGCAAGTCAATCTTCTTGATGCAGGATACAAATTCACCCTTGACGGCGGGGCCACATATCCGTATCGCGGCTTAGGCTTGACCCTGCCGACCCTTACAGAAGTGTTCAGCGACGCGGTGCTTAACCAAGCGCCCATGGTCGTCGAGTTCAAGCAGGTGGCACCCTCCATCGTCGACGGTGTGCTCGACCTCATCCAGGCCTATGGCATGGAGGATAGGGTCATCGTGGAGTCATTCGACAAGGTACCCATGGACGAGATCAGGGCCGAGGCAAAACTCAGAGGCATCAATCTCATCACCTCCTTCACCCAGGGAGAGATAATCACCTTCTTCCTGACGCCGCTACCCGTCATGCTCGCCATGGGGTACACGCCGCCGGGACAAGTCCTCCAGGTACCTCCCGAGTATGATGTGAAGGGGCTTACCGTGAAGTTGATCAACAACGATTTCCTGAACAAAGCCCGCTACCTAGGGATCAAGGTGCAGGTCTGGACCATCGATGATCCGATTGAGATGCGCCAATTCAAGAATGACAAGGAGGTCGATGCTATCATGACGGACGATCCGGCCCTCCTGGAGAGCGTGATCAACGAGTAATCCAACAAGGGGAACCCCCTGGTTCATTAAGGGGGTTCCCCCTTTTTATTATACACGCACTCCTATAAAATCACCGTTTTTCCCCTCACCATCCACCGCCTTGTCTTCCATGGCAAGAGCGTCCATGGTCCTTGATATGGCCTTCATGTTATCTTGATGAAGAAAACTCGGAATATTGCCGATCTAGAAGAGTTACGAATGCATCTTCCAGGGGAAATCCTTGGAAAGTATGCGAAGAAAGGGTTTTGAGAGGAACAACCATGTTTGCGCAAGTCGAAACGTCGCTCTTTCTCAGGTTCGGGGGTTCGCTCCTGATCGGCATCCTCATCGGCATGCAGCGCGAGTTCTCCTTCAGTGAGCCGGACAAGGAGCATCCTGCGGGCATCCGCACCTTTGCCCTCATGGCCCTGAGCGGCTGTGCCGGCGCCCTGGCGAGCGATGCGCTGGATTCACCATGGCCCTTTGTGACGATTATGCTCGTCGTGGGGGCGTTCCTCACCGTCACGCACTACCTGGATTCCTTGAACGGCGAGACCGGGCTCACCACCGAGGTGTCGGCGCTTATCACCGTGCTTTCCGGCGGCCTGGCCTACTGGAACCAGCTCACCCTGGCCGTCGCCCTCGGAGTCACGACGACTGTATTGCTTTCGTTCAAGCCCGAGATGCACAGCTTCGCACATCGCATCACCCGCGAGGACCTCTATGCCACCCTGAAATTCGCAGTCATCACCGCCATCGTTCTCCCCATCCTGCCGAACAGGACCTTCGGCCCCCCGCCCCTTGACGCTGTAAACCCTTTCATTGTGTGGCTCCTCGTGATCTTCATCTCCGGCATCAGTTTCATTGGCTATGTGCTCATGAAGGTTATCGGGGCACGCAAAGGCATGGGGCTCACGGGCCTCTTGGGAGGGCTCGCCTCAAGTACGGCCGTGACCATCAGCTTCACGCAGCGCAGCCGGAAGAATCCCGAACTCGCCAAGCCCTTCGCCCTGGCGATCATTATTGCCTGGACGGTGATGTTCGCCCGCATGGTGATCATAGCGGCGGTTCTCAATTGGGCCCTGGCCGATAAGATACTGCTCCCGATGGCTGTACCTGTCCTAGCAGGATTGGCCTATTGTCTCTATCTTATTAAGAAGGACCCTGCCGACGAAAAAGCGGACGTGACGTTCGTGAACCCCTTCGAACTCTGGCCGGCGATCACCTTCGCCTTCCTCTTCACCCTCATCCTGCTCCTGTCTAAGGCGGCGCAGATGTATCTGGGGGTCGAAGGCGTCTATTTCACCAGCTTCATCTCTGGGCTCGCAGACGTCGATGCCATTACGCTCTCCATAGCGCAGCTGAGCAAAGTCCAGGGCGGGATCGACCTCGTTCAGGCCGGACGGGCCATACTGCTCGCTGCAGTAGCCAATACCTTTTTGAAAGGCCTGCTCGTGGTCGGCATGAGCGGTCCCGCTCTGCGGCGCTCCGTCGCTCCCGGCTTCCTCCTCATGATCGGATCCGCACTGCTCGTGGTGTTCATCATCTGATCGGTCTAAAGTGTAATCCATGCCGGGCTTTCCACCCCCCCCTTAGACCAAGGGGGCTGCGACCCGCATCATCTAAGCGGTGCCTTATCCTCTCTTAGATAATATTCCGGATACTGCTCGGCGATCTCGCTCGGAATGTCCCACACACGGAGAGCGTGGCGTCATACCACCAGCATCCATCGGCAGGGCAAGTTCCACGCCGGATACATGCAGCAGCCTCAGGATCGGCCCCATGCAATACATAACGCATCCCGCGCGCGCTCCGGTAAACGCAGTGATCTCCTCGGGTGACCTGGTTCCGTGCAGGATTGTCCCCGCGAATTTCCTTGCCATTGTTCCGCTGCAGATTTGGACGGGCTGATCGGGTAGCAAGTGCGCCTTCCAACAGAGCTCATGAATTACGGCCAGGATACACTTGACCCGCGTCGAAGCCGACCAGCATTGTCTGGGGGCGAGGAAGCATCCGTATGGTTTCGTATCGGCAGGCACCCTCAGCACTTATTGCACGCCACGCATTTGGCATCCATGATATGCGCAGTCTTCTTGTGCATGATGATCGCCCTGGGTGGACAGACATTCTTGCACTACTTGCACTCCGTGCATTGCAATGCAGCCACCTGAGCCAGATACTTCACCATTTCCATCCTTGTTTTTTCCTTTCGCTCTTTACCGAACGGAACACCTCATTACCCCGGGAGAATCTCCTGTACGTTGCGGGATTATCGTTTGCCCTTGACAAGGCCCTTGATCTCCTCCATGAACTCACCCACGTCCTTGAAGTCGCGGTAGACCGAGGCAAAGCGCACATAGGCCACGGGATCGAGGGCGTGCAGGGCATCCATGATGCGCTCGCCGATAAAGGAGCTGGGCACTTCCTTGTCTCCCCGTGCCTGGATCTCCTGGATGATGGCGTCGCGGATGGTCTCGATATCCTCTATGGGGACCGGCCGTTTCTCGCAGGCCTTCATGAGCCCGGACACGATCTTTTCCGGGGCGAAAGTCTCGCGCCGGCCATCCTTCTTGACCACGACCGGGATGAACTCCTCGATGTGCTCGTAGGTGGTGAAGCGATAGCCGCAATGAGTGCACTCGCGCCGGCGTCGGATGGAGGATCCGTCCCGGCTCGTCCTGGACTCGGTGACCTTGTCTTCCACTCCCATGCATCGGGGACAGCGCATCTATAACCCCTGATAGATCGGGAAGCGCTGCGTGAGTGCCTCCACCTCTTTGCGCACCTGCGCTATCCCAACGGCGTCGCCCCTGGCATCGAGGATGCGCGCGATCATGGATGCGACCTGCTTCATCTCCGCTTCCCGCATACCCCTGGTGGTCAGGGCCGGCGTGCCGATGCGGATGCCGGAGGTCACAAATGGACTCTTGGTTTCGAACGGCACGGTGTTCTTGTTGACTGTGATCCAGGCATCATCGAGCCAGGTCTGGGCGTCCCGGCCGGTGATATCCTTCGCGGTGAGGTCGATGAGCATGAGGTGGTTGTCCGTGCCTCCGGAGACGAGTTGGAAGCCCAAGGCCATGAGCTCGACCGCCATGGCTTGGGCGTTTTTCACGATCTGCACTTGGTATGTCTTGAATTCCGGGGTCATGGCCTCCTTAAGAGCCACGGCCTTGGCGGCGATGACATGCATGAGCGGTCCGCCCTGCATGCCGGGGAAAACGCTCGAGTTGAGCTTCTTGCCCATCTCCTCCTTGCAGAGAATCATGCCTCCGCGTGGGCCTCTGAGGGTCTTATGGGTAGTGGTAGTGACGAAGTCCGCGTAGGGCACCGGGCTCGGGTGTAGACCGGCTGCGACGAGGCCGGCGATATGGGCCATGTCCACCATGAAGTAGGCCCCGACTTCGTCGGCGATATCTTTAAAAAGCCTATACTCGATGATGCGCGGATAGGCACTCGCACCGGCGATGATGAGCTTGGGTTGATGCTGCTTGGCCAGGTCTCTTACCTCGTCATAGTCGATCTGGTGGGTGTCCCTGCGCACGCCGTAGGGGATGACCTTGTAGAGCTTGCCGGAGAAGTTGGCGGGCGAACCCATGGAGAGGTGACCGCCGTGCGGCAGGCTCATGCCGAGGTAGGTATCGCCCGGCTCGAGGATGGCGAAGTACACCGCCATGTTGGCCTGGGAGCCGGAATGGGGCTGGACATTGGCGAACTCCGCTCCGAAGAGGGCCTTGGCACGCTCGATGGCCAGTTCTTCGACCTTGTCCACGTATTCGCACCCGCCGTAATAACGCTTGGCGGGGTAGCCTTCCGCGTACTTGTTGGTCATGATGCAGCCCTGAGCTTCGAGGACCGCCTGGCTGACGATGTTTTCGGATGCGATGAGTTCCAGCTTGCACTGTTGTCGGCCAAGCTCTTCCCGGATGGCGGCATACACCTCGGTGTCGGCTTGTTGCAGGTGTGACATGCTTGACTCCTCACTATTGGTTGCGTTCGATAAAGTGGCTCTCCATAAGCTCGGTGGTCAGGCGATCGATCTTGTCCAGCCTTGCCTGGTGTCGTCCGCCTTCAAAGGGGGTAGCCAGCCAGATTTTCACGATCTCCTCGGCCACGGCCGGCCCGGTGGTCCTGCCGCCCAAGATGAGGCAGTTCGAGTCGTTATGCTGCCTGGCCATGCGCACCGTGAAGGCATCATGGCAGAGCGTGCCCCGCACGCCCCTGACCCGGTTGGCGCACATGGACATGCCGATGCCTGTACCGCACAGGAGGACGATCCGGTCGCATCGGTCTTGCTTGAACACCTTGAGCGCCTTCAGGGCGAAGTCCGCGTAATCGACGGATGCAGCGCTATCGGTTCCGCAGTCGATTACCTCGCAGCCGGCCTCGGAAAGGGCCTTCTTGACGGTATCCTTGAGGAAAAGACCACCGTGGTCGCATGCTAAGGCTATCCTCATTCTCTTCCCCCTTTAAAAGCTCAATCCCTCTATCCCCCCTGAATCTTCAAGGAGGGTCGGGGGGATTGAGCTTTTTGATTTCAAGATTCTCCTTTTTCGAGCATGATGGAGACGTTCTGGCCGCCGAAGGCGAAGGCGTTGTTCAGGCAGTAGCGCGTATCGGTGGGAATTGCCTTGTTGGGCACGTAGTCAAGGTCGCACTCGGGATCCGGATTTTCAAGATTGATAGTCGGTGGCAACATACAGTGCTGAAGTGCCAGGATGCAGATGACGGTCTCGAGGCCCGCCGCCCCTCCGACGAGGTGCCCGGTCATGGACTTGGTCGAGCTCACCTTCAGGGTGTCGGCGTGCTCGCCAAAGACTTTCTTGATGGCGAGCGTCTCGGCCTTGTCGTTCAGCGGAGTCGATGTGCCGTGTGCATTGATGTATCCTATTGCCGTGGGATCTATGCCGGCATTGCGGATGGCGGTCTGCATGGCGTAGATCACCGCAGTGGCCGCAGGGTCCGGTGCAACCATGTGGTAGGCGTCCTGACTCATGCCGAAGCCCTTGATGGTGGCGAGGATTTTAGCGCCCCGCGCCTTTGCCTTTGCATATTTTTCGAGCACGAGGGCCGCGCCGCCTTCGGACATGACGAAGCCGTCCCGCTGCTTGTCAAACGGGCGGGATGCCCTCTGGGGTTGACCGTTGCGGGTTGAGAGGGCCCTCATGGCGGCGAAGGCGGAGATGGCAAACGGCGTCAGGCATGCCTCCACGCCGCCGGCGATGATGCAGTCCGCATCACCGGCCTGCAAAAGCCTGCAGGCCAGGGCCAGGGCGTGTCCGCCCGTGGCGCAGGCGCTCGATACACCCATACCGGGGCCCCTTGCGCCGATCCGTGTGGCGAGCACTCCGGAAGCCATGTTCACGATGTTCATGGGGACGGTCAGCGGAGAAACGCGTCGCGGTCCTTTTTCCAAAAATGCATAGTGCTGCTCCTCAAGGGTGGCCACGCCACCGGCCCCGGTTCCAATCATGACCCCGATCCTGTCTTCCGGGTAGTCAGTAGCTTGCAAACCGGCATGAACGATGGCATCCAGGCCCGCGGTGAGAGCCATCTGGGAGTATCGGTCGAGGTGGCGCATATCCTTTGCGCCGAGGTATCGCGCGGGATCGAATCCCTTGGCAGGACCACCCATGGTGACCGGCAGGTCCTTGAAGATCGCGATGTCTTCTATACCAGACCTGCCCTGAATCAGGTTGTCCCAGAGGGTTTCAAGATCACTCCCCAGAGGCGACACCACTCCCATGCCCGTGATGACGACGCTCTCCATGAATATGGTTTATAATCTAGCCTTGACGTAATTTATGGCATCCTTTACGAATTTGATCTTCTCCGCCTCATCATCCGGAATCTCGATATTGAACTCCTCCTCAACGGTCATGATGAGTTCGACCAGGTCAAGGGAGTCTGCGCCAAGATCGTCGGCAAATGACATCTCAGGGGTGATCTCGGAAGGATCGCGCTCAAGCTGCTCGGCAATAAGTTCTATGATCCGCTTTTGGACATCAACCATCAATTTACCTCCTTTCTATCTTTGAAGGCTTCTGCATCTCTCATGCATAGAGCCCGCCATCCACTACAATGACCTGGCCGGTAATGTAAGACCCCAGATCAGAGCACAAGAAAAGTACCACCCCGGCGACATCCTCCGGGCGCCCCACCCTTCCGAGGGGTATCCCTGCTCCCATGGATATCACATCCATTCCACGCGTCATGTCAGTTTCAATCAACCCCGGGGCCACGGCATTCACGAGGATTCCCCGGGAACCAAGCTCTTTTGCCAGGCTTTTCGTCAGCCCAATAAGTCCCGCTTTGGCTGAGGCGTATACGCTCTGGCCGGCATTCCCGCCCAGGCCCACAATGGAGGAAATATTGATTATCCTCCCTGCATGTTGCTTTATCATAGATCGGGAGGCATGAAAAGCACAGATAAACGCACCCTTAAGGTTTACCTGCACGACTGCATCGAAATCTTCCGGCTTCACCCTCAGCATCAGTGCATCCTTCGAGATGCCGGCGTTATTGACGAGGATGTCGATCCTTCCATGGCGGTCGGTTACTACTTTAAAACAGGCCCTGACCGCTTGATCATCAGCGACGTCGAAACCCATGATTTCGGCACTGCTCCCGTGGGCCGTGATATCATCCGCCACCGCCTGTGCCAAGTCGGTTTGCGTGCGATAGTTGACGATCACATGCGCCCCGCTTGCCCCCAAGGTCTTCGCAATGGCGGCGCCGATACCTCGGCTCGCCCCGGTGACGATGGCAACCTTATCCTTGAGATCGATTATCATATAACGGTCCTCATTTCTACCCGGGCATCGGGTGCGAGGCGCTTTACCATACCGGCCAGAACCGATTTCGGTCCGATTTCGATGAAATGTGTGATACCCTGTGAGAGTGCATATGCGACGGATTCCGCCCATCTCACCGGGGAAACGAGCTGATCGGCAAGCAGACCCTTGATCCTCTGCGGGTCCGTCTCCGGCCGTGCCGTCGCATTGAAGACGACGGTGCAGCGCGGGGCCTGCACATTCACGCCCGTAAGGTATCCGGCGAGAGCCGCGCTCGCTTTTGCCATGAGCGGACAGTGTGAAGCCACGCTCACCTTGAGCGGCACCACCTTGGCCTTCCTTTCCTTAAGCGCAGCAAGCGCTTCCTGCATGGAATCTTTTCTTCCGGATATCACGACCTGGCCCGACCCATTCAGGTTGGCTATCCAGACATCCCTGATCCTCGCCAGCGCTTGTGTGAGATCCTCTACGGAGAGGCCCATGACCGCAGCCATGGAGCCAGGCTCGGAAGCTTCCATGAAAGCTCCTCTCTGGGCCACCAGGCGTATACCGTCCGCAAGGGTGAGGGCTCCGGAGGCCACCAGAGCCGTGTATTCCCCCAGGCTATGACCCATGACCATGGCGGCCGCATCGAGACCGCTCGCCCGCCACAAGGCAATGCTGGCAGCTAAAACTGCGGGCTGGGCATTTACCGTCCGGTTCAGGTCCTCTTCCGGTCCCTGCTCCATGAGGGCCAGGAGGTCTGGATCGACGACCCCCTTCAGCCCAAAGCCTGCGGACATGCCGGGAAACTGTGTCCCCTGACCGGGGAAGATGAGGCAGTATGCCATTACTCTTTCTTTGCTTCGGCGATCTTGATGACCTCTATGCCCTTGTAATACCCACAGCTGGGGCAGACCCTGTGTGGCGGTTTCGGCTCATTGCAGTTCGGACAGAATGAAACCGCGGGCAGTTTCAGGGCATCGTGCGCCCTGCGCTTGTCCCGCCTTGTCCCGGAATGTCTCCTCTTCGGTACAGGCATCTCTCTATTCCCTCCTGAGTTTCTTCTTTATGAAAGCAAGCTTTTCCAAACGTGGATCGACTGTCTGCTCGCAGCCGCACTTCTTTTCGTTCAAATTGGTTCCGCATTGTGGGCAGAGCCCCTTGCAATCCGGGGAGCAGACATAGCGGATCGGCAATGAAAGGACGGTCTCCGACAAAACATACGCCCCGAGCGGGATATCCTTGCGGTAATATCCCAGGCTCGGGCTTTGACGCTCAGCCTCGAGGTCATCCGGCATATCGGGCGCTGCCGGCAGATAATCCGTGTCCAGGTCCACCTTGATGGGGTATGCCACAGGCGCAAGGCAGGTGGCGCAGATGGTTTCCATACGCCCTTCGACATGCACCTTGGCGTGGATGGTTTCTCCGGCTCTGGTGATTATGTAGTGGATATGGAGCGATTCCTTCACCGTAAATTCGGCGTTATCAAGGGCGGCGGCGAAGATCTCCGGTGCAATCGAGATATCCTTCTCTAAACCCGCCTCGCCTATGGAATCGGCAGCGATCCTAATGTCTTCTATCCTGTGCATAGTGAGCATAAGCGTAGCACATGCTACTATTGCATACCTCAGGCTTTGTCAAGCAAAGATCCCCGATCGAGGCAGGCTTACACCCTGCCATTCCCCCCAGGATATCTTCACGTTAGAATCTATTTCGGTCTTTCTTCATGGAGCCATGTATGCATGCTCTTGGCCTTTTCATCCCACGCACTGCCAAGCCTCACGCTGAGAAAGGCGATGAGAAGGCTGTTAAAGAGCTGGAGGCCCTCTTCCAAGAGACACATGCGTTCATAGAAGACCGCCAACCGTTCCTGTTCCGGATCGAGCTTATCGTCCCTTTCAAGCTTCACCGGCGGGCACTTATAGGAACCGAAGGCGAAGATCTCCCCCTTCAGGTTCATGCGCCAGCTCATATCATCCTTCTCGAAGTAGAGCACACCTTCCACGATATTCTTTCCGGACTGGATCGCCGTGCGTGCCTCGGCAAAATCCTGCTGGGGTCCGATGATCCGGCTCTTCCTCAAGCCCGCCTCGTGTTCATGGGTAAGGACGAACCCGTCATGCATGTAGGCTACGAAGCGCTCTCCCTCCTTGAACGGTCCAGCTGCAGCCACCGTGTATTCGCAAGGCGAGGTGCTCGTCTGATACATCGCCCAGAGGAAGAATTCCCACCCCAGCCATCTATTTTTCTTGATCTGCAGGAGGACATCCTTGGAGGAGGCCTGATCGACCCTGACCAGCGCACGCTGCAGGGATGCATCGAGAACCATCTCCGCACGCTGCAGGGGATGAAGCGGCAGGAGGGAAAGGCCCTGAAAGGTTCTCCTGAACTCATCCTCGACAAGATCCAGCTCCTTGGCATTGACGGAGGCCACGGTCACGATCCCCCTGTTGACATTCCAAGCCAGATCGCAGGTAGCTGGCACAGGGAGCATCCTGGAAAGGAGCGAACGGTAGAGATTCTCTCTGATCTCCATCCTTCGGTTGGACGGCACCCGCTGGAGGCTGGGGTGCTCCTTCATCCAGCGCTCGCATTCCTGGTTCATCAGGTTCTTCAACAGGGTTCCGGGAACCTTGCGCCTGTCTCTCCGCAGGGTGAATGCCAGATAATCGCCGCGCGCAAAGGAATGCTCGTCCTCAAAACGAGCATCCAGGTGATTGTCGAGGGTGACCCAGCCGATCGATTCCTCATCGGGGGTCGTATCTATCGATGAGAACGCATGCCTGTGCAGACACTCTGCGACAAAGCGCTCCAGATTTCCGGGGAGATCTCCCTTCACCAGGTACTGATATATGCTCACCGTGCTCGACATGATCCCCATGGCACACCCCTTTCATTGCGTTTTGAACTCAGTGGCATTACACGAAACACGCTCCATCGGCAATATGTTTCTCTCTCGCTGATAAACGCATCGATGGTGTGCTGAGTATATACATCAGAATCACCCGACCCCCTTGGTTTCCAGGGGGGATGAGGTGCTGACATGTAAGAGGATGCTCCTGCCATTGACACGTGCCTTGCATTCATTATACTGCGTCTCAAGCATACATACATACGACTGTCTGAGACAAGGCAGGCATGGAGGTTGTATGAAAGACACCCCCGATTTCGCCGATGCCCTGCATACCTTCAGGACATTCCTCGAAGACGTGAACAAAAACGCCCCTACCCTTGTCCTCTGCCACAGCGATGCGGACGGTGTAGCATCCGGCGCTATCCTCTTCCGCACCCTTGAGCGGCTCGGTTTTTCCTCCTTGAGCATCCTCGTTACCGGCAAGGGGGCCAACGCCTACACCCCTCAAACCCGAAGCGCTGTGGCAGCTGAAATTCCCGCCGCGCTCTTCGTGCTCGATCTCGGCTGCTTAGCGGAACAGGTCATACCTGCAGTCCCGACCTGTTTCATCGACCACCACCGGCCGCTCGGCGTACCCGAAAAGGGTGTGCTCATCAGCAGCTACCCCTGGAGTCCTATCCCCAATACAGCTCTCCTCGCCTATTGGCTCTGCTCAGAAATTGCGGAATGCGAAGACTTGCTCTGGGCGGCCGCTATCGGTACCTTGAGCGACCTGGGAGAGAAGGCGCCCTTCGATATCATCGCCCAAGCGAAAAAGATCTACAAGGCGAAATGGCTGAAGGAGGCCACGTCCCTCGTCAATGCCGGACGCCGGTCCGCCACCGGTGATGCCCAGACCGCCCTGCAGGCGATCCTCACTGCAGGGCATCCGCGGGATATCGTGGAAGGTTCGAGCCCCGAGGCCAGGAAGCTTGCTACCTACAAGGCGGAAGTCACCGCCGCCCTGCAGGAAGCCAAAAAGGCCGGCCCCAGGTTCAGCGCCCAGGTTGCGCTCGTGCGTATAAGTAGTCCCTGTCAGGTGCATCCTCTCATCGCCCAGATCTGGCGCACGCGCCTGCCGAAGTACATGGTGCTCGTGGGCAACGAAGGCTATATCCCGGGCTATGTGGCCTTCTCCATGCGCACCGCGAGCGGTGTGAACCTCCTCGATGTCCTGGCCGGGGTGGATGTGGATGTCGCCGAGGGCTATTTCGGGTACGGCCATGACCAGGCCACGGGCGGCCTCCTACCGAAGGCCTCCTGGAATCGGCTGCTTGAGCACCTCGCTTTTGCAAGCGAACTATGGACAGCATGAACATGCGCTTCATCGGGATAGACCTTGCCTGGTCAGCGAGGAACACCTGCGCTGCAGTCGCCCTGGCCTGGAATGGAAAAACGGCATATTGGCTATCCTGGAGCGAGCGGCTCAGACACGATGCCGAGATCATCGCATTCGTCAAACAGGCAGCGGGAAGTCAGCAAGCGCTGGTCGCCCTCGATGCGCCGCTCATCGTGCCCAATAAGGACGGAATGCGGCCTGTGGACAAGGAAATCACCCATCTGTTCGGCCGCTACCACGCGGGCTGCTACCCGGCCAATCGGAAGCGGTGCACACGCGGCGAAGAGATCGTGAAGGCGTTGAATGCGGAAGGCTTTGTCCAGGATCCCTTCATCCAGAAAAACGAAGCGCTGCGCAAGGTCTTCGAGGTCTACCCCCATCCGGCCATGATCGCCCTCTTCCGCCTGGGAAAAACCCTGAAGTACAAGGCCCGGCCTGGACGCAGCCTGGAATCCAGGCAAAGCGAACTCATCCGCCTCCGCGCCTGCCTGATCGGCCTTGAAAAATCCGTACCGCCCATGTTCATCCCGCGAAAGGTGAAAGATCTCGCTCCTTCAGCCTTGAGCGGCAGTGAGCTCAAACGCTACGAGGATCTCCTGGATGCTGCCGTATGCGCATACATAGCCTTGTATGCCTGGCATTGGGGTCCGGATGGCTACCACGTTTACGGTGATATGACACGGGGGTACATCGTCATCCCTATGACCGATTGGATGCGGGAACGCTTGTGGTCTGGCATTCCCTGCACACAGTCATGATCATCATGACGGGCTGTCGGCCAGCATGCCCACGAGCATGCGGAAGGTGTCCCCCCTCATGCAACCCCTGCACATGATCATGAACACCGCGGCCTCCGGCACCTCCATGATCACCTTCCCGACGTCCACCATAGGCATAGCCATTGAAATTGCTTGCATTTTCGCATTGCTAAAGGTCTGCAATTGGATTAAAAAAAGGATATGGGGCAGAGCTTGTTAAAGATAGTCAAGGTAGAATCCAATGAGCACCTGGAGCAGGTAAAGAAGCTCATCCTGGAATACGTCTCCTGGCTGGGCATCGACTTGAGCTTCCAGGGGTTCGACGAGGAGTTTGCCCAGCTCCCCGGGAGTTATGCCCCGCCGGATGGCAGACTCCTGCTCGTCCTCTACGACAATCATCCCGCCGGTTGCGTCGGCCTGCGGGCTATGGGCGCAGGCATCTGCGAGATCAAGCGCATGTACGTGAGGCCCGCGTTCCGGGGCAAGGGCATCGGCTGGGCCCTTGCCAACACCATCATCAAAGAGGCGAAGAAGATCGGCTACACCCGCATACGGCTCGACACCGGCGACATCATGGAAGGTGCCAAATCCCTCTACTGCTCGCTGGGCTTCAAGGAGATCGAACCGTACTATGACGTCCCGGATGAATTCAGGCCCCGTATGACCTTCATGGAATTGTTCCTGAAATAAGGAGGGTCCTCGTTGAATAAACAGGGCCATGTCTGTCCCTGGTGGCTGATCCATACCTTCGATAACCCCTTGCGGCGGCTCATGCAAAAACCGGAGGATATCCTCTCCGGGCTCGTCAAAGAGGGGCAGACCGTCATGGACATCGGCTGCGGAATGGGGTACTTTTCTCTGCCCATGGCACGCATGGTGGGCGAGCACGGCAAGGTCATTGCAATTGACCTCCAGGAAAAGATGCTCAAGGGTCTCCGACGCCGTGCTGCCAGGCATGGGCTCGACTCCCGCATCCATACCCATCGATGCTCAAAGGATGCTCTCGAGATCGATGCGCAGGTGGACTTCGCCCTTGCCTTCTGGATGGTCCACGAGGTTCCCGACATGCTGCGCCTCTTCCGCGAAGTACGGTCCGTGCTCAAAGAAGATGCCCGCTTCCTCCTTGTGGAACCCAAGCTGCATGTATCCCAGGTGGACTTTGCCGAGACTGTGAAAATCGCCATATCGGCCGGACTGAAACCCCTTGCCGAACCACAGGCCAGGATGAGCCGGGCGCGGCTGTTTGCCCGCGCATAAATAGGGAGGGCAACGATACATGCCGTGTCATATCCACCATGTGCATATCTTTGCCTCGGATATCGAAAAGAGCATCCGCTTCTATGTAGACTTCTTCGGGGGCAAGGTGGTTCTCGACGAGAAACTCGCCGGCGCCCGCAATGTGTTCATCAGGATCGGGAGCGGCAGGCTCCACCTTTACGACCAGCCTCCCAAGAACCCCTGCCGGGGCAACATCCATCACTTCGGCATCCAGACCGACGATATCGCAGAGGTAGTATGCACGCTCAAAGCAGGCGGCATCGAACTCAAAAAGGACATCACCGACCTTGGAATCTGGAAATACCTCATGATCCCCGCCCCGGACGACGTCCTCATCGAGCTCTTCCGGGTCGACAAGACTAAGCTCCCCCCGGAATTCGTGGATTATTTCGAGTAAATCGACCAGGCGTGTCTCTCTAGTCACCAAGGTCTTGCCCTCATTCCCGGAGGGGAGAGAGAAGGGCAATAAATTTTCTTGACACCGCTCTGATATTTTGTTATATTCTGATTAATCAGATATTTCTGATTGATTGCATACATCAGAAATATCCCGCCAAGGAGAACGGATATGGCAAAAGAGGGAAAGGATGCAACGTGCTGCTCGGCAGAGAGCAAGAGCTGCTGCAAGGTGGAGTCGCTCATCAGCATCGACGAGCGGGGGCAGATGGTGCTCCCCAAGGACTTACGGGAGCGGGCCGAGATCCGGCCCGGCGAAAAGCTGGCCGTCATCAGCTGGGAAAAGGAAGGGATTGTCTGCTGCATCACCCTGATCAAGGCCGACCACCTCGCGGAGCATGTCATGAATTTCATCGGCCCGGTGATGCGAGGCGGGACAAATGCATAAAAAAGGAGGGTTTATGATGCACAGGGAGAAGATGATGAAGATGTTCGGCAGTATGTTTGAGAAGATGCACGCCTCGCAGTCCGGAAAGACGGATGAGTTCTTCAAGGCCTGTTGCGAAAAGATGTTTGAGCACCGGGGATCATCCAAGGATGCTGGCTGCGCCGGGTGCTTCGATATGGGCACGCTGAAGCAGGAGGACATGCAGAAGTTCTTCTCCGCCTGCTGCGAGATGATGTCCCGGCGCAAGGGCAGCACATCCAGTGAGAGGTAAAGACATGGAGCAGGAAGAGATCAAGAAGTCCGTCAGAGACGGCTATGCACGCATCGCCGAGCAGGGCGGCACATGCTGCGCAGGCGCTCCGGCATGCTGTGGTTCGGGCAGTGTCGCCCGGGAAATCAGCCGTCGGATCGGATATAGCGATGAGGACATACGCGCCGTGCCGGAGGGTGCCAACCTGGGGCTCGGCTGCGGGAACCCGGTTGCCCTTGCCTCACTGAAGGAGGGGGAGACCGTCGTCGACCTCGGCGCGGGTGCCGGTTTCGATTGCTTCCTCGCTGCTGGCAAGGTGGGAGGTGGCGGGAGAGTGATCGGGGTGGATATGACCCCTGAGATGATTGACCGTGCGCGGGAGAATGCGCGGAAAGGCGGCTACAGCAATGTCGAGTTCAGGCTCGGGGAGATCGAGAACCTGCCCGTGGCGGACAATCAAGCCGATATTGTGATCTCGAACTGCGTCATCAATCTCTCGCCCGACAAGACGCGGGTATTTCTAGAGGCCTTCCGGGTGCTCAAACCCGGCGGCAGGCTCATGGTGTCGGATATCGTGCTCCTGACGGCCCTCCCGCACGAGATTCAAGGCTCGATCGAGGCATACGTGGGCTGCATTGCGGGGGCGGTCAAGAAAGATACATATATCCAGACCATTCAGGCAGCCGGCTTTCAGGGGGTAACGATCCTGGAAGAGACCACCTTTCCCCTCGAATTCCTCGCGAACGATCCCACGGCGATGGCGATCGCGGAAAACCTCCATTTGACGGAGGAAAAGGCGCAAGATCTTGCACGTTCGATTGCCAGCATTAAAGTATATGCCACGAAACCATAACCGATAGGGGGTTCGCATGGAAAAGAAGGTATTGATCTACGGCAAGGCGGGTTGACCCTATACAGATCAGGCCAGGTCGGCCTATGGAGAACAGGCGGCGTACTTCGATGTGAAGAAGGACACCGCGAAGCTCGCGGAGATGCTCAAGCTCACCGGCGGGGCAAGAAAGGTCCCTGTCATCGTCGACGGGGACAAGGTCACCCTCGGCTACGGCGGCTCCTGAGGGGTATGACCACCGGCAGGTCGCCGGTTTGAAAACCACCACCCCTTGATTACAACGGGGTCAAGTATCCGCCGGTCAGGTTGGGGCGCAAAGACACGTGTCGCACTTCGACATGACCGCCGGATGCAGAGCTCGGTGGCGAGAAACACTGGTGAGGAGGAACGCCATGGGGATACCGATCTATCAAGTAGACGCATTCGCTCACGCCCCGTTCCTCGGGAATCCGGCCGCGGTTTGTCTATTGCCTGGGGCAAAGGATGCGGGATGGATGCAGCACGTGGCCAGGGAGATGAACCTCTCCGAGACGGCCTTCCTTGTGCAGGAAGACTACGGGTTCAGTTTGCGCTGGTTTACACCCGTGGCGGAAGTTGACCTGTGCGGACACGCTACGCTCGCCAGCGCCCACATCCTCTGGGAGACGGGGATCGTGAATCCGGAACAGAAGGCCTGCTTCCATACCTTGAGCGGTCTCCTGACGGCGCGACGCGAGGGAAACTGGATCGAGCTCGACTTCCCTGCCGAACCGGGAGAGGAGGTAGGCATCCTGCCCGTATTCGACGCCCTGGGGATCAAGCCCCTGTCCATCTGCAAGACCAGGACGAATTATCTCCTCGAAGTGGACAACGAGGAGACCGTGCGGCAGATGCAGCCCGATTTTGCCCTCCTCAAAAAGCTGCCGGTGCAGGGTGTCATTGTTACGAGCAGGGCGAGCACCGCCGGGTTCGATTTCGTCTCCCGCTATTTCGCCCCCAGCGTCGGCATCGATGAGGACCCGGTGACCGGCTCCGCTCACTGCACCCTGGGGCCGTACTGGAGTGCAAAGCTCTGCAAACACGAACTCATCGCCTACCAGGCCTCGGCACGCGGCGGGGTGCTGCGCGTACGCGTGGGGCACGACCGGGTGTATATCAGCGGCCAGACGGTCACGATCTTCAAGGGTGAATTGCTTGTTTAAGGAAGGGATTTTTACCGTCTTTGTAAATGGAGTATACCCCATGAGCAGCGGGGATGCCCAAAGCCTGCCGCTTCCCGATGCCTCCGTGGATTATGCCTTCGCGAACATGTTCCTCCACCATGTGGAGCATCCCGGCAAGGCGATCAGGGAAATGGCGCGGATACAGAAACCAGGTGGAAAGCTGATTATCACCGACCTCGATGAGCATTGCTTCGTTTTCCTGACAACCGAGCATCACGACTGCTGGATGGGCTTTAAGCGCGACGATATCAGGCAGTGGTGCCTGGCGGCGGACTTAAGGCAGGTGAGCGTGGACTGCGCCGGCGCCAATTGCTGTGCGCAGTCGGGTTGCGGTGATATCTCTGCGCAAATCAGCATATTTTTGGCACACGGCATAAAGGGATAAGCAAGACAAGATAGAGGCACGCAATGCAATGCATCCTTGCCAAGGAGGGAATATGGACGTATTCGAGGCGATCCACTTGCGCAGGAGTATCAGGCGTTTCGAGAAAAAGCCTGTTCCGGACGAGCTCATACAGAAAGTCATCGCCGCTGGCATGGCGGCGCCGAGCGCGGGGAACCAGCAGCCATGGGAGTTTATCGTGCTCAGCGATGAGCGGCTCCTGAAAAAGATTCCGCAGATCAACCCGCACGCCTCCATGGCACAGACTGCCCCTGCCGCCATCCTCGTGTGCGCAAATGTGAGCCGCGAGCTGCATCCCGGGTTCTGGGTGATCGATTGCTCGGCCGCTACAGAGAACATGCTCCTTGCCGCGCATGCATCCGGGCTCGGAGCTGTCTGGACCGGCATCTACCCTGTCGACGAGCGGGTAGCAGGGTTCAAGCGCCTCCTCGGTCTGCCTCAACACATCATCCCTCATTCTCTCATCGTCCTTGGCTATCCGGCCGAGCACCCTTCTCCGCAGGACAGGTTCAAACCGGAACGCATCCATACCAATGCGTGGTAGGCAGGTTGCCATGCAGGAGATTGTCGCCGATCCCGATCGCATGGCCTCAGCCTGAACCGCAGATTTCCAACCCCTCATGAATAGTCGGAGGGATGAGGGGTTTGCGTTTATCTCCACGCTGGACTCAGGAACCGATTTTGACTTCAACTATCCCCTCTTGATTAGAAGATCATAATTCGGTATGAGATGGTATGGGGTCTTTTAGGTGAATGGAAAAACGATTGATATTCTCCCCGGTCAGAGCTTCCCCATCGGGGCCACCGTCTACCCGGATGGGGTCAATTTCTGCCTCTTTTCGAAGAGCTGCCAGAGCGTGGAACTTCTCCTCTTTGACGACCCTGATGACAAACGGCCGCGCGTTATAGCGCTCGATCCGCAGGCGAACCGGACGTTCTACTACTGGCATTGCTTTGTACCGGGCATCGGCTCCGGCCAGATCTATGGCTATCGCGTACACGGCCCGTACGATCCTGCACGCGGCTACCGGTACGACGGCGACAAGGTCCTTGCGGATCCGTATGCACGCGCCCTCGATACGCGGAATTACGACCGGGAAGCGGCCCGCAAACCGGGCGACAATATCGCCTCCTGCCTGAAGAGCGTAGTCGCCGATACCAGTCATTATGACTGGGAAGGCGACCGGCCGCTGCGCATTCCCCACGCACAATCCGTGATCTACGAACTCCACGTGGGAGGCTTCACCCACCATCCCAACTCAGGCATCGCTCCGGAAAAACGCGGCACCTATGCAGGCCTCATCGAGAAGATCCCCTATCTCAAGGTGCTGGGCATCACCGCCGTCGAACTCCTCCCCGTCCAACAGTTCGATGCGCAGGACGCACCCCGGCCGCTCAAGAACTACTGGGGGTACAGCCCCATAGCCTTCTTCGCCCCCCATGACGCATACAGCTCAGACCGGTCGCTCCTCGGCCCCCTCGACGAGTTCCGCGACATGGTCAAGGCACTGCACCGGTCCGGGATCGAGGTGATCCTTGACGTGGTCTTCAATCATACCGCAGAAGGGGATGAGTTTGGCCCCACCCTCTCCTTCCGCGGTTTCGAGAACCCCGCGTACTATATCCTCGCGCCGGACAAGTCCCGGTATACGAATTATACGGGCTGCGGCAATACGTTGAATGCGAACTTCTCCATCGTGCGCCGCATGACCACCGACTGCCTCAGCTCCTGGGTGACGGAGATGCACGTGGATGGATTCCGCTTTGACCTCGCCTCCGTCCTGGCGCGTGGCGAAATGGGCCAGCCCCTCGAAAGCCCTCCCATTCTCTGGTCGATCGAATCCGACCCTATCCTTGCCGGAACAAAGGTGATTGCCGAGGCCTGGGATGCCGCCGGGCTCTTTCAGGTGGGGAGCTTCATCGGCGACCGCTTCGCCGAATGGAACGGCCTTTTCCGGGACGATGTCCGCCGCTTCGTGCGCGGGGACAATGGCACGGTCCAGAGGCTCGCCGCCCGCATCATGGCCAGCCCAGACATCTACCCCCAGCCCGACCGCGAGCCGAATCGGAGCATCAACTTCGTCACCTGCCATGACGGCTTCACCTTAAACGACCTCGTCACCTACAAGAACAAGCACAACGCGGCCAACCTCCAGAACAACGGCGACGGCTCGGACGAAAACTACAGCGGGAACTGCGGGGTCGAAGGACCGACCGCTGATAAGGCCATCGAGGCCTTGCGCCTCCGGCAGATCAAGAATTTCCTCACCATCCTCCTCCTCTCCCAGGGAACCCCCATGCTCATCATGGGTGACGAAGTCAGACGCACCCAGATGGGCAACAATAACGCCTACTGCCAGGACAACGAGATCAGCTGGTTCGACTGGGATCTCATCGAGCGCAACCAAGATCTCTTTCGCTTCACCCATGGGCTTATCAGATTCATCCAGTCCTATGAAATCTTCCGTGAACAGCATATACTGAGCACCAATGCGATGGATAAGCCGGGCATCGCCTGGCATGGCATCAAGCTAGATAAGCCGGACTGGGCGCAATTCTCCCACTCGCTGGCCTTCACCCTCCGGCACCCTGCCTACCATGAGCGCTTCCATATCATGCTCAATGCCTATTCGGACAGCCTTGCCTTCGAGCTGCCCCGCCTCGAGCCAACCCAAAGCTGGCACAGGATCGTGGATACCACCCTCGCCTCTCCGGATGACTATTGCGAACCGGCTACGGCGCCGGCTCTCGAGGCCGCAAGCTATCGCCTCATCCCCCGCTCGGCCGTGGTGCTCATGGTAAGACCATAATAGCGCTGAAAGCGAGGCAACTTGAGGGTCTTTGCCGTCTCGGATATCCACATCGATTATGAAGAGAACAGACGCTGGCTCCATGGCCTCTCAAAGGCAGAGTATACCGACGATGTCCTCATCCTCGCCGGCGACGTCACCGACATCTTCCCCCTCCTGCTCGAGGCCTTCGAGCTGCTCACAAAACGCTTCCGGAAGGTCCTGTTCGTCCCCGGCAATCACGACCTCTGGGTGCACCGCAACAACGGGAAAGATTCCCTCGACCAGTTTTACCGACTCGCACAGATCGCTATTGACTACGGCATCTCAACCGATCCGCTGCAATGCGGAAAGCTCTCGATCGTCCCCCTCCTCGGATGGTACGACTATTCCTTTGGCCAGCCGGTACGCGAACTCAAGCACCTCTGGGTGGACTTCATCGCCTGCACATGGCCGGACAACCTCGACGAAGCGGCAATCACCCGGCTTTTCGTCAACCTGAACGAGAAACATCTCCGTGTCGAAAATCACACCGTCATCTCTTTCTCCCACTTCCTCCCGCGCATCGATCTCATGCCCTCCATCATCCCTGTTAGCAAGCGGGTTGTCTATCCCGTGCTCGGAACAAACCTCCTCGAGGGCCAGATCCGCAGACTTACTTCCCGCATCCATGTCTACGGGCATAGCCACGTCAATATGCAGGTAAAAAAGGACGGCATCCTCTACCTCAACAACGCCTTCGGATACCCGGACGAGACCCGCATAGCGGCGAAGAGACTCGTCTGCATACATGAGATATGATCCGACCACAGGGGCGACCGGCCGGCCGCCCCTGCATTTCTCCCCCTCGTCCCCTGGTCGCAAAGTCCTTTTTTCTCGGGCTTGAGCGACCTCAGCCTCCCTTGACTTTCATAGGTATCAATGATCATAATAATCTTGAATCAAGATCGCTTGGGAGGAAAAATGCACATCGGATATCTCGCAGATCACCTGACGCATGTACCGATAGTCGCGCAATGGATCCATGCGCAATGGGGTTATATGAATCCCGAAAAAACCTTGGGGCAGCGCATGGAGAAGCTCAAGAAAGGCGCCACCCGCGGCGGGATACCCACCACGATCGTGGCCTTCCATGAAGATAGCCTTGCAGGCACCGCCAGCCTCGTGAAACACGACATGGAGACCCACAGGGAACTCACGCCATGGCTGGCGAGCGTCTATGTCGCCCAAGAGTATCGCAACCAGGGCATTGGCTCCGCCCTGGTCCGGCAGATCATAAAGGAGGCCCGTATCTTGAGCGTTGAGACCCTGTACCTCTTCACCTTTGATCGGGAATCATTCTATGCCCGCCTCGGCTGGCAGAAAATCTGCAATGATGCATACCTGGGTGAGAAGGTCACCATCATGGAGCTCGGTCTTGCAAACACATAATGCCTATTCCAGAAACCGCAGCCGGTCGCAGAGCATGCCGGCAAGAACGGCCTTTGCGCAAAGGCCAGACTCCATAGACCATTAAAGAGAGATTCTTCACTACCTTCAGCATGCTCGCTTGTTCAAAGACTTGGGCATGTCACCATTGAGACCACCATTGCGCACCGATTGCTCAAACCACTTCATGATGGAGGGTGCCATGCTGCGTATGGCGAAAAAGAAAAGGCCCCAGGTTTCCCTGGAGCCTTCCTTCACTCTGTGCCACCTCTTTTAAGAGGAGCCGCCTGGCAAGGCCGCGCGCCCGCGATTATTGCAATGTACTTCAGCGCTTAGGCGCATCAATCCCCGAAGGCGTAAACGTTGCCGTCCTTGCTGCCGATATAGACCGTTCCGTCCGCACCGATGGCTGGGCTGCTCTCCACCCTGTCGCCTACCAGATACTCCCACTTCACTGCGCCGGTTTCACCATCAAGGGCATAGACCTTGCTGGGTGTACCCGGAGGGTTAACCATTTCTCCCACATATACAGTGCCATCAGCCCCGATCGCCGGGCTGCTCACCATATATCTGCCGGCTGCAGCGAATTCCCACTCCTTGGCGCCGGTTGTCCCGTTAAGGGCGGTCAATTTGCCATTGTAATAGCTTCCCACATACACCGTGCCGTCAGCCCCTATAGCCGGACAGGTCCATATGCCGCTGCCTGTATTGTACTCCCATTTCTTTGCACCGGTCGCCCCATCAAGGGCAAAGAGCTTGCCGGAATTCCATCCCCCTATATAAACAGTGCCGTCAGCACCGATGGACGGGCTTCCCCACACCTGATCACTGCCTGGCAGCCCCAATGGCGACACCCACTTATCCTCGCCGGTTGCAGGATCAATGGCGGTGACATATCCGCTCATGTCACCTACGTACACTGTGCCGTCCGCACCTACAGCTGGGCTGCAGATCACAAGGCTCATAGTATCATAGGACCACTTCGGGTCGCCGGTCGCCCCGTCAAGAGCATATATATAACCATCCCAGCTCCCAAAATACACTGTGCCGTCTGCCCCTATGGTCGGGCTGCCCCATATGGAATCGCCTGCCGCGAATGACCACTTCAGATCACCTGTCGTCCCGTCAAGCGCATAGAGGTTGGTATCATCGCTCGCCACATAAACCGTGCCGTCGGCCCCGATGGCAGGGGCGCCCCATATCCAGTTTTGTGTCAAGAAAGACCATATTTCAGCGCCGGTATCACTGTCGAGGGCATAGACATAACTCGGGAAGGTGTACCCCACCCCCTGATCGCCCCATTCACCTACATACACCATACCGTTTGCCCCGATGGTCGGGCTGCTGTATACATACTTGCCGGTCGTCATGAACGTCCACTTCACGTTGTTCGTCTGGGCGCCGATATACGGGCTGCGACCCGTGTGCTTACTGTCCTGCATGAACAT
>CAYGXB010000001.1:0-3831 GCA_964353605.1 uncultured Bacteriovoracaceae bacterium | reverse complement strand
TAACCAAAAACAGCATAAGGATTGATAAGATTTTTTTCATGGTGCCCCTCCTCTCTATATTTTGATCCTTGCGCATATGCGCAACGTATTACATATTCTTATAATAATCTTGATCCGGGAAATGTCAAGAGATGCATGCTAAAATGATGAATAATACCCATTTGCATTCATAATGCGCACCTCCTCACCCCTGCCCTCTCCTTCACAAAATCAGGGGGGCCGAAAGGATTTGAGCTTTTCGATCTACTCGATGGTGATGGGGATCTTCTCGGTCTTGGCGAGGTCATTCTCGTAGAAGAACGATCCAACGAAGAACAGGATGCCGGCAGCGAGGGCAAAGATCGGGAGGGCGGCCAGTCCTGTGGCGATATCCGCACGGTCGGAGATGTAGCCGACGAAGATGGGACCGAGCGAGCTGCCGAGGAGGTGCTGGATGATGACGCAGAGGCTATAGGAGATGGCCCGCACCCCCGGGTGCACGACATCCTGGGTGATGGCTGCGGCCGCCGGGACAAAGGCCGCCGCCGTCAGTCCGGCGATGAGGAGCATGGGATACGAACCCTTGAAGACGACAAAGCTCAGGAAGAGGACAAGCGCGGTGAGGCTGGAGGAGATGGCGCAGAAGAGGGGCCGCGCATTGCTGCGCCGTTTCTGCCAGCGGTCGGCGAGGAAGCCGCCGAGCGGTGCGCCGATGATGGCCAGGAGCATGACGAGCCCGCCCTTGGTGCCGGCCTTGCCCATGGAGAGGCCTTCCATGCGGTTGAAATACGTGGGAAGCCAGCTCAGGAGGGCGGTGGTGACGAAGACGTTGCCGGCGAATGCCAGGTAGGTGAAGATGAGCGAGGGGGTCCTGGCAAAGCCCCGGATGATCTCGCGGTAGTTGAGGGACATCTTTTCACCGCTCGGGGCGGTCTTGATCAGGCCGACGGTCTTGTAATCGCGCACGAAGAAGAAGAGGACGGCCACGAGCAGGCCGGGCAAGGCCACCAAACCGAAGGCATGCCGCCACCCCCAGCGCATAGCGATGAATCCGCCCAGGACGATGCCCAGCGCGCTCCCGAGCGGAATCGAGGCGTTCCATATGCCCATGGCGAGGGCGCGCTTCTGCTCCGGGAATATGGCCGCGATCATGGCCGTCCCGCCGGGTGCATACCCGGCCTCGCCGACGCCGATGGCCATACGTGCCGCAAAGAGCTGGGGAAAGCTCTTTGTAAAGGCGCAGGCGGCCGTCGCTATGCTCCAGAGCACGGACATGCACCCGATGCTCTTCTTTCTGCTCCAGCGGTCGATGAGCACGGAGATGGGAAAGGTGCAGACGAGGATCGACCAGTAAACGGCGGATACGAGCATGCCGCACTGGGTATCGCTGAGGTTCCAGTCCTGCTTCAGGAAGGGGAAGAGGGAAACCACCACGAGGCGGTCGATGTAGTCGAACATGTAGAGCAGGAACAAAAGCGCGAAGACAAAATATGCATACCGCCGCGATACGAGATACCCTTCAGGCTGAGCCATCATACCCTCCCCTTAACGAGATAAATAAGTAGTCCGAAGTCAGAATTCAGAATGAAAACGAAACCAGTCATCAGCACCTATCTATGCACTGCACTGCAACTGATGTGTTTTATCATGCTGGTTTCTGAATTCTGATCCCTGACTCCTGATCTTCTCCTTAGGCCTTATAGCTGCCGAGGTTCGCCAGGGCGATGCTGCCCGGGCTCACGGTGGTCGGGTCGGTCATGACATTGATGCAGGCGGTTAAGCCCGAGGCGAAGGCGTCCTCGAGCGCGGGCCTGATGTCTTCCGGCCGTTCCACGAGATAGCCTTTGCCGCCAAGGGCCTCGACGAGCCTGTGATAGTCGACCCTGCCGATGAGGGTCCCCTCCTCGATAGCGTGGCCCATCCTGAGCTCCTGACTATGCCTGATCATGCCCCAGCCGAGGTCATTGCTGATCACCGCCACGATGGCGAGCCGTCTCCGTATGGCGGTCTCGAACTCCATGAAGTTGAAACCCACCGAGCCGTCGCCGACGATGAGGCAGACCCGTTTGTCAGGGTTGAGGAGCTTGGCGGCGTTCGCATAGGGGAGGCCGACCCCCAGACAGCCGTACAGGCCCGAGTCCAGGTAATGGCCGGGCCTGCGGATCGTGCGTGTCATGCCCATCCAGATCTGGGTATCCCCGCCGTCGGCGACGACAATATCGTCCTCGCGTCCCAGGAAGGCATTGATCTCATGCGCGAGGCGCATGGGGTGGATAGGGACATGGCTGTTCTCCCAGTTCATGCGGGCCTCGGCCTTGCCTTTCTCCTCCGCCTGCTTGAGCGAAGCGACCCAATCCCGGAATCTTTCCCGCAGGGAAGCACCGGCGTTTTGCTCCTTTACGATCCGGGAGCACTCAGTAAGCAAGGCCTTGATATCGCTGACGACGGGCAGAGCCACGGAGCGGTTGCGGCCGATCTCCTCCGGCTCGATATCCACCTGAACGAGGCGGGCATCTTTCGGGAACACGTCGCCGAAGATGTAAAACAGGCTTATTCTGGCGCCGAGGAGGATGATCAGATCCGCGTGCGTATTCGCGAAGAGGGCCGCGCCGGGGCGGATGGCGAGGGACGATTCGAAACACAAGGGATGGATATCGGGGATGGTGCCCCGGCCAAGGGATGAGGTGAAGGCGGGGATGCCCGTTTGCTCCACGAAGCCCGTCAGCTCATTCCCGGCATCCGCATACCACGTGCCGCTGCCGGCGATGATGATCGGCCGGGAAACCTGCCCCAGCAGAGCGATGATCTGCCGGGCCTTTTCCTGATCCACCGGCCGCGAATCGACACGGGGGGAATGGATCTGCTTGATCTTTTCCGGAGCTGCCGGGGTGTTGAGCACGTCCACGGGGAGCTCGAGGTAGACCGGGCCCGGCCTGCCTGCGATCGCGATGCGGTAGGCCATGTCGAAGAACTCGGGTATCCTTTCCGGTTTGTAGCAGACGAAGGCCTTCTTGACCATGGGCTCTATCACCGGCAACTGGCGCATATCCTGGAGGTCGAGCTTTTCCATGCACTCCACGCCCACGCAGCCGGATATAAGGACCAGGGGCGAGTTGGCGAGACGGGCATTAGCGATGGCCGAGAGCGCATTGGTGAACCCGGGGCCGGCCGTGACCATGGCAATCCCGGGTGAGCGCTTCATCCTGCCATACGCCTCGGCCATGAACACGGCCGCCTGCTCATGGCGGGTATCAAAGAGCTTGAGCGCTGATCCCTCGAGGTACTGATAGATGGGTGTAATATGCCCCCCGCTCAAGGTGAATACGTATTCTATCCCTTTTTCCAGGAGAGCTACAGCAGCAAGTTTTCCTCCGGGAAAGCACTCCATGACGCATACCTCCTATAGTTCCATGAGCTGTCCGCCGGTGATGTTGATCGCTTGGCCGGTCATGTAAGCCGACTCGCTTGACCCCAGGAAAGCCGCGAGATTGGCAACATCCGGGGGTGTCCCGATCCGCCCCAGCGGTATCGTCTTGATCATCTCCTGTTCGCGCTCCGCAATGGTGGAGCCGTAGAATTTGGCTTCGAGATCGAAGCGCCATTGCTCGAGGTCGGTCATGATCTGGCCCGGACAGATGGCATTGACGCGTATGGCCGGGGCAAGCTCCTTGGCCATGACCTTGGTGAGCATGATGACACCGGCCTTGGCAACGGCGTAGGCGCCATTGAAGAGAGGCGGAACCTTGCCCGCACGAGAAGCCGTATTGATGATGCTCCCACCGCCTTGCATCAGGGGGAGGATGGCGCGCGAGACCCTGAAGACGCCATGCAGGTTCACATCGATGGTTTTCA